>NZ_JBNNVU010000018.1:0-79702 GCF_050280705.1 Pseudomonas sp. NPDC089530
GGTGAGCAAGATGCTCAGCCTGATGAAGACCAACGTGCGCCGCGCCGGGCTGGGGTGGCACGATGCGCGGGCCGATTTCCTTGTCCTTGACCAACTGCGCGAGGATCCGCACGAAGGCCATGGTGGTGGAGATTTCACGATCGCCGGAACCGTCCAGGATCGCCTTGAGGGTATCCAGTGACGGAGTCGGGACGCTGAAGCTCTGGGCGCGGCGCTGAGGTACGAAGCCGCCCAGTGCGGTGCGACGCTCGCTCAGGTAGCGCGCTTCGGCGCTGTTCGGCTCAGGCTTGAAGAACGGCAGGCTTTCCAGCTCGTCGTCCTTGACCGGGATGTCGAAGCGGTCGCGGAACAACTTCAGGCTGTCGACATCGACTTTCTTGGTGTTGTGCGCGGTGTTCTTCGCTTCGCCGGCGCCGGTGCCATAACCCTTGATGGTCTTGGCCAGGATGACGGTCGGTTGTTCCTTGTGGTTGACCGCCTGGTGGTAGGCCGCGTAGACCTTGTACGGGTCGTGGCCGCCACGGTTGAGTTTCCAGATTTCGTCGTCGGACAGGTCTTCGACCATCGCCTTGAGTTCAGGCGTGTTGAAGAAGTGCTCACGCACGAATGCGCCGTCTTTGGCCTTGTAGTTCTGGTACTCGCCGTCGATGACTTCGTCCATGCGGCGTTGCAGGATGCCGTGGGTGTCCTTGGCCAGCAGTGGGTCCCAGAAACGGCCCCAGATGACTTTGGTGACGTTCCACTGTGCACCGCGGAACACGCCTTCGAGTTCCTGGATGATCTTGCCGTTGCCGCGAACCGGGCCGTCGAGGCGCTGCAGGTTGCAGTTGATGACGAAGATCAGGTTGTCCAGCTTCTCGCGGCCGGCCAGGGAGATCGCGCCCAGGGATTCCGGCTCGTCGCACTCGCCGTCGCCCAGGAAGCACCAGACTTTCTGTTTGCCTGGCTGGATGAAGCCACGGGCTTCCAGGTACTTCATGAAGCGCGCCTGGTAGATCGCCTGGATCGGGCCCAGACCCATGGATACGGTCGGGAACTGCCAGAAGTCAGGCATCAGCCATGGGTGCGGATAGGAGGACAGGCCGTTGCCGTCCACTTCCTGGCGGAAGTTGTTCATCTGCTCTTCGGTGATGCGGCCTTCCATGAACGCACGGGCGTAGACGCCTGGCGAGGTGTGACCCTGGAAGTAGATCAGGTCGCCGCCGTGTTCGTCGGTTGGCGCCTGGAAGAAGTAGTTGAAGCCGATGTCATACAGGGTCGCACTGGAGGCGAAGCTGGAGATGTGACCGCCCAGGTCAGAATCTTTCAGGTTCGTGCGCATTACCATGGCCATCGCGTTCCAGCGCACCAGCGAGCGAATGCGGCGTTCCATGAACAGGTCGCCAGGCATGCGTGCTTCGTGGGTGACGGGAATCGTGTTGCGGTATGGCGTGGTGATGGCGTAGGGCAGTTGCGAGCCGCTGCGGGTCGCGAGTTCGCCCATACGGGTCATCAGATAGTGAGCACGGTCTTCGCCTTCTTTGTCGAGAACCGATTCCAGGGCGTCCAGCCATTCCTGGGTTTCGACGGGATCGAGGTCTTGCATGGCTTGCTCCAGGGCGGAAAGGCTTCCAGAATCGGTTGCCTGAGTTTGCGACTGGCCTTGTGGGCAGACGATAAAATTCTTGGATTGCCGGAGGTTGATACGGCGACGTGTAGTTTTACTACAAATCATCGGCCATTTCAGCTTTTCGAATGTATAGACGAGTAGTAAAACTACAGAAGATTGGCTTGTGGCCTCCTGCTGTGTTGTGAGAATAATCGTTACTGTTGGTCGATTTACAACGCCAATGGGTAAGAAATTGATGCTGGCTGCCAAAATAATAAAAACTTCAGCTATTTCTAACTTTTGTTCGACAGTCCTTCAGGGGCTGCGCCCGCAGTATTTGCCCTGGCCACCCCTTTCCACGCCGATCAAGGATAGCCCATGAGCCTGCCCGCGCTTGTCGAAGTCCCAGCGATTCTCCTGCCTTTTGTCAGTCGTGCGGAGCAGTCGTTCCGTAGCGCCGTGGCGGCTCTCGAGGACGATCACGGGCTCGCTGCCTGGACCGCCGAGCGCTGGGCCGAATTTGCCCGGGTGAGTGCCGCCAGCGACTTTTTCATTGAACAGAGCCTGCGTGACCCTTTGATGTTGCTGGCGCTAGTGCGCGGCGGCGAACTCGACCGCGGCTTCGGGCCGGGCGAGCTATGCGCGCAGATCGCCGCGGCCGTGCAGCAGGCCGCCAGCGACGACGAACTGGCCCGAGTGCTGCGCCGCCAGCGCAATCGTCATCAGGTGCGGATCATCTGGCGCGACCTGACGCGCCAGGCGGACCTGATGCAGACCTGTCGCGACCTGTCGGACCTGGCCGACGCCTGCATCGACCAGGCTTACCAATGGTTGTACCAGCGCCACTGCGAGCAGTTCGGCGTCCCCACCGGGCGGCGCAGCGGCGAGCCGCAACCCATGGTCATCCTCGGCATGGGCAAGCTGGGGGCCATCGAACTCAACCTGTCGTCCGACATCGACCTGATCTTCGCCTACCCCGAGGGCGGGGAGACGGTGGGCGTGAAGCGGGCGCTGGATAACCAGGAGTTCTTCATTCGCTTGGGGCAGCGCCTGATCAAGGCCCTGGACCCGATGACCGTCGACGGTTTCGTGTTCCGCGTCGACATGCGCCTGCGGCCCTACGGCTCGGCGGGCGCCCTGGTGCTCAGCTTCAATGCGCTGGAGCAGTACTATCAGGATCAGGGCCGCGACTGGGAACGGTACGCGATGATCAAGGCGCGGGTGGTGGCCGGGGATCAGGTCAGCGGCGCGCAGTTGCTCGACATGCTGCGGCCTTTTGTCTACCGGCGTTACCTGGACTTCTCGGCGATCGAAGCGCTGCGCACCATGAAGCAGCTGATCCAGCAGGAAGTGCGACGCAAGGGCATGGCCGACAATATCAAGCTGGGTTCCGGCGGGATCCGCGAAGTCGAGTTCATCGCCCAGGCTTTCCAGCTGATCCACGGCGGGCGCGACCTGAGCCTGCAGCAGCGTCCTTTATTAAAGGTGCTGACCACCCTGGAAGGGCAGGGTTATCTGCCGCCGGCGGTGATCGCCGAGCTGCGCGAAGGCTACGAATTCCTGCGTTACACCGAGCATGCGATCCAGGCGATCGCCGACCGGCAGACGCAGATGCTGCCCGACAACCCACAGGACCAGGCGCGTATCGCCTTCATGCTCGGTTTCGCCGATTGGGCGGCGTTCCATGAACGGCTGATGTATTGGCGCGGCCGGGTGGAATGGCACTTCCGCCAGGTGATCGCCGACCCGGACGAGGACGAAGGCCACGAGTGCGAAGCGGTGGTCGGCGGCGAATGGCTGCCGCTGTGGGAAGAGGCCCAGGACGAGGAAGCGGCTTGCCGGCAGTTGCAGGAGGCCGGCTTCAATGACGCGCCCAAGGCACTCAGGACGCTGGCCGGCCTGCGTAGCAGCCCGCAGTTGCGTGCCATGCAACGTCTGGGGCGCGAGCGCCTCGATGCCTTTATTCCGCGCCTGCTGGCCCAGACGGTGGAACACGCCAACCCGGACCTGGTGCTCGAGCGTGTGCTGCCGCTGGTGGAGGCGGTGGCGCGACGCTCGGCCTATCTGGTGCTGCTCACCGAGAATCCCGGGGCCTTGCGCCGCCTGTTGACCCTGTGTGCCGCCAGCCCGTGGATCGCCGAACAGATCACCCGTTTTCCGCTGTTGCTCGACGAATTGCTCAACGAGGGCCGGCTGTTCAAGCCGCCGCTGGCGCCGGAGCTGGCCGCCGAGCTGCGCGAGCGCCTGACGCGCATCCCCGAGGACGATCTGGAGCAGCAGATGGAGGCGCTGCGTCACTTCAAGCTGGCGCACCGCTTGCGGGTGGCCGCTTCGGAAATCGCCGGCAGCCTGCCATTGATGAAGGTCAGCGACTACCTGACCTGGCTGGCCGAGGCGATCCTCGAGCAGGTCCTGGCCCTGGCCTGGCGCCAGACCGTGGCGAAATACGGCGCGCCGCAGCGCAACGACGGCACCTTGTGCGATCCGGGTTTCATCATTGTCGGTTATGGGAAAGTCGGCGGCCTGGAGTTCGGGCATGGTTCCGACCTGGACCTGGTGTTCATCCATGACGGCGATCCGCAGGCGGAAACCGATGGCCCGAAACCGATCGACGGTGCGCAGTTCTTCACCCGCCTGGGGCAGCGGATCATTCACCTGCTGACCACCCAGACCAACTCCGGCCAGCTGTATGAAGTGGACATGCGCCTGCGGCCGTCCGGGGCGTCGGGGTTGCTGGTGAGCTCCCTGGGGGCCTTTGCCCGTTACCAGGAGCACGAAGCCTGGACCTGGGAGCACCAGGCGCTGGTGCGCGCACGGGTGCTGGTGGGCAGCCAGGATGTGGGGCAGGCCTTCGAGCAAGTCCGGGCGACGGTGCTGGGGCGTGCCCGCGACCTGCCCAAGCTGCGGCAGGAGGTCAGCGAGATGCGGGCCAAGATGCGTGACAACCTGGGGACCAAGGCGACAGCCGCCGGAACCGCGGCAAATGCCTTCGAGGCCACGGCGCCGTTCGACCTCAAGCAGGACGCCGGAGGTATCGTCGACATCGAATTTATGGTGCAATACGCGGCCCTGGCGTGGTCGCAGGAGCACCCGTCATTGCTGCGCTACACCGACAATATCCGCATTCTGGAAGGTCTGGAGGAAGTCGGGCTGATGCCCGCCACCGACGCCAGTCTGCTGCGCGAGGTCTACAAGGCCTACCGCTCCGCCGCGCACCGCCAGGCCTTGCAGAACGAGGCCGGGGTCATCACCGGCGATCAGTTCGCCAGCGAGCGACGAGAGGTATTGCGGATCTGGCGCGAGCTGGGGCTAAGTTAGGCAATGTTGCCGCAAATGTACCTGGCGAGCCGTGCGCGGTTCGCCCACAAAGAGCAGGCGGTGAATACCGCAGGGCTGGATTCTTGAGGCGGGGAGGCGTAAGCCTCCCCGGTTCGTTTTTGGAAACCACATGAATATTCTGATCGTTGGGCCCAGTTGGGTCGGTGACATGGTGATGGCGCAGACACTCTTCCAGTGCCTGAAACAGCGCCATCCTCAATGCGAGATCGACGTGCTGGCTCCCGAGTGGAGCCGGCCGATCCTGGAGCGCATGCCGCAAGTGCGGCGGGCCTTGAGCTTTCCGCTCGGCCACGGCGTACTGGAACTGGCGACCCGCCGCCGCATCGGCAAGTCCCTGGCCGGTCAGTACGACCAGGCCATCCTGCTGCCCAACTCGCTGAAATCGGCGCTGGTGCCGTTCTTTGCCGGTATCCCGAAACGTACCGGCTGGCGCGGCGAGCTGCGCTACGGCCTGCTCAACGACGTGCGCACGCTCGACAAAGAGCGCTACCCGTTGATGATCGAGCGTTTCATGGCCCTGGCCTACGAGCCGGGCGCCCAACTGCCCGAGGCCTATCCGCGTCCGGACCTGCAGATCGACCCGGTCAGTCGCGAAGCGGCGCTGGCCAAGTTCGGCCTGGTCCTGGATCGCCCGGTGCTGGCGCTGTGCCCCGGGGCTGAGTTCGGCGAGGCCAAGCGTTGGCCATCCGAGCATTACGCCAGGGTCGCCGAGCTGAAGATCCGCGAGGGCTGGCAAGTCTGGCTGTTTGGCTCGAAGAACGATCATGTGGTCGGCGAAGACATTCGCGCCCGTTTGATTCCGGGGCTGCGCGAGGAGTCGGTCAACCTCTGCGGCGGCACCTCCCTGGCCGAGGCCATCGACCTGCTGTCCTGCGCCGATGTGGTGGTGTCCAACGATTCCGGGCTGATGCACGTGGCGGCGGCGCTGAATCGGTCGCTGGTTGCGGTGTACGGCTCGACGTCGCCAGGCTTCACGCCGCCGCTGGCCGACCAGGTCGAAGTGGTGCGCTTAGGTCTCGAGTGCAGCCCGTGCTTCGACCGTACCTGCCGCTTCGGCCATTACAACTGCCTGCGTCAACTGCCGCCCGAGTCGGTGGAGCAGGCCTTGCAGCGGTTGCAGGTCACCGCGGTCGAGGTTCGGTAAGTGCGGGTACTGTTGATCAAGACCTCCTCCCTGGGTGACGTGATCCACGCGCTGCCGGCGCTGACCGATGCGGCGCGGGCGATCCCCGGGATCAAGTTCGACTGGGTGGTGGAAGAGGGTTTCGCCGAGATCCCGACCTGGCACCCGGCCGTCGATAAAGTGATTCCGGTCGCGATCCGGCGCTGGCGCAAGAACATCTGGCAGACCATCAAGAGTGGCGAGTGGCGGCGCTTCAAACAGAGCGTGCGCGCTACCCAATACGACCTGGTGATCGATGCCCAGGGGCTGCTGAAAAGCGCCTGGCTGACGCGTTACGTCAAGGCACCGGTGGCGGGCCTGGACAAGCAGTCGGCGCGCGAGCCCATGGCGGCGAGCTTCTATTCGCGGCGTCTGGCTGTCGCCCGTGGCCAGCACGCAGTGGAGCGTGTGCGCCAGCTGTTTGCCCTGGCGCTGGGTTACGACTTGCCTTCGGGGCTGGGCGATTACGGCCTGAACGTCGAGAAATTGGTGGAGTTACCGCGGCCCAAGCCTTTCGTGGTGTTCCTGCACGGGACCACCTGGGACACCAAGCACTGGCCGGAAGCCTACTGGCGCGAACTGGCCGAGCGCATGGGGCAATTGGGCGTCGAGGTCCGGTTGCCGTGGGGCAACCCGGCGGAGAAGGCCCGGGCCGAACGTATCGCCAAGGGCCTGGCCAATGCCGCGGTGCTGCCGAAGTTGAACCTGGCGGGTGTGGCCAAGGTGCTGGCGCAAGCTCAGGCCTGCGTCGCGGTGGACACCGGGCTCGGCCATCTCGCCGCCGCGCTGGATGTGCCGACCATTTCCCTGTTCGGCCCGACCAACCCGGGCCTGACCGGTGCCTACGGCAAGTCCCAGATCCACCTGGGCAGCGACTTCCCCTGTGCGCCGTGCCTGCAGAAAAAATGCACCTATCAACCGACCGCCGAAGACCAGCGGCGGTTCGACCTGAAACGCGAGTGGCCGTTGTGCTTCACGCGTCTGAATCCCGAGCGTGTCATAAGCCGACTGAGCACGTTGTTATTGGCTGAGGAGCGGCGCTGATGCAATTGGCTTTTGTCCTTTACAAGTACTTCCCGTTCGGCGGCCTGCAGCGGGACTTCATGCGTATCGCCCTGGAGTGCCAGCAGCGCGGGCACCGGATCCGCGTCTACACCCTGATCTGGGAAGGCGAGGTGCCGCCGGGCTTCGAGGTGCTGGTGGCGCCGGTCAAGGCGTTCTTCAACCACCACCGCAACGAGAAACTCAGCGCCTGGATGGAGGCCGACCTGGCCAAGCGTCCGGTGGACCGCCTGATCGGTTTCAACAAGATGCCCGGGCTGGACGTGTACTACGCCGCCGACGGCTGCTTCGAAGACAAGGCGCAGAACCTGCGTCACTCGCTGTACCGCCGCTGGGGCCGCTACCGCCACTTCGCCGAGTATGAGCGGGCGGTGTTCGCCCGGGAGGCGAAGACCCAGGTGCTGATGATTTCCGAGGTCCAGCAGCCGCTGTTCATCAAGCATTACGACACCCCGCTGGAGCGCTTCCATCTGCTGCCGCCAGGCATCGCCCAGGACCGTCGCGCACCGGCCAACGCGGCCGAGATCCGTGCCGATTTCCGTCGCGAGTTCGCCCTGAAGGATGACGAACTGCTGCTGGTGCAGATCGGTTCCGGGTTCAAGACCAAGGGTGTGGACCGCAGCCTCAAGGCCGTGGCCGCGCTGCCGGCGGAACTGCGCAAACGCACCCGGCTGTTTGTAATTGGCCAGGACGACCCCAAAGTATTCCAACTGCAGAGCGCGGCGCTGGGGCTTGGGGAGAACGTGCAGTTCCTCAAGGGACGCAGCGATATCCCGCGTTTCCTGCTGGGCGCCGACCTGCTGATTCACCCGGCATACAACGAAAACACCGGCACCGTGCTGCTGGAGGCGCTGGTGGCGGGGCTGCCGGTGCTGGTCAGCGCGGTCTGCGGTTATGCCCATTACATCGCCGAGGCCGACAGCGGCCTGGTACTGGACGAGCCATTGGAGCAAGGACAGCTCAATCAATACCTGCACACCATGTTGACCGACGACGCTGCACGCGCGACCTGGAGCCGTAACGGCCTGGCGTTCGCCGAGACGGCCGACCTCTATAGCATGCCGCAGCACGCTGCGGATGTGATTCTGGCGGAGCAACACTGATGAAGCTGATCCTTGCCGAACCGTTCAAGACCCTTTGGGCCGGACGCGATGCGTTCGCCGAAGTCGAGCGTCTGGACGGCCAGGTCTACCGTGAGCTGGAAGCACGCCGTACCTTGCGTACGGAGGTGGCCGGCGATGGGTTCTTTGTAAAGATTCACCGTGGTATCGGTTGGGGCGAGATCTTCAAGAACCTGCTCACCGCCAAGCTGCCGGTGCTCGGCGCGGGCCAGGAGTGGCAGGCTATCCAGCGTCTGCAGCAAGCCGGCGTGCCGACCATGACCGCCGTGGCCTATGGCGAGCGCGGCAGCAACCCGGCCAACCAGCATTCGTTCATCGTCACCGAAGAGCTGGCGCCGACCGTCAGCCTCGAAGATTTCAGCATCGACTGGGTCAAGCAGCCGCCACAGCCCCGGCTCAAGCGCGCCCTGATCGCCGAAGTGGCGCGGATGACCGGCACTATGCATCGCGCCGGGGTCAACCACCGTGACTGCTACATCTGCCACTTCCTGCTGCACACCGACAAGCCGGTGACCGCCGATGACTTCAAGCTCTCGGTGATCGACCTGCACCGCGCCCAGACCCGTCCGGCCATCACCCGGCGCTGGCGCGACAAGGACCTGGCGGCGCTGTATTTCTCCGCTCTGGATATCGGCCTGACCCGGCGTGACAAACTGCGCTTCCTCAAAGGCTATTTCCAGCAGCCGCTGCGGCGGATCCTCAGTGAGGAAGCGAAGCTGCTGGCCTGGCTGGAGGGCAAGGCCAACAAGCTGTACGCCCGCAAGCAGCGATACGGAGATGCGCTCTGATGGCGGGTTGGAACCTTGAGCCTGGATATCGGGAGCTGGCACAGGATTTCGGCAGTCTGGATGCGGTCTTTGCCCTCAAGGGCGAGCACCTGACCCGCGACCCGCTGTCGGAGGTCATCCGCGTCGAACGCAACGGCATCAACTATTACGTCAAGCGCTACACCGGCGCTGGCAAGAACCTGCGGCGCTACCTGGGCAAGCCGCGGGTCAAGTCCGAGTGGCAGAACCTCAAGCGTTTCGCCAAGTGGGGCATTCCCACGGCGGAGGTGGTGGCCTGGGGGCTGGAGCGCCGTGGCCTGGCTTATGCCCGTGGGGCGATGATCACTCGTGAGCTGCCCTGCACCGAAGACCTGTCGGTCCTGGCCGAGCGCAACGATCCGCTGCTGGCCGACCGGGCCTGGGTGGGCCGGGTCAGCGAGCAACTGGCGCGCTGTACGCGGATCATGCATGACCACCGCTTCACCCATAACGACCTGAAGTGGCGCAACCTGCTGATCGATGACGAGACCCGGCTGTACCTGATCGATTGCCCCAATGGCGATTTCTGGCGCGGTTTCTGGCTCAAGTACCGGATCACCAAGGACCTGGCGTGCCTGGACAAGGTGGCCAAGTATCATCTGTCGGCCACCCAGCGCCTGCGCTTCTATCTGCAGTACCGCCAGCGCAACCGCTTGAATGCCGCGGACAAGCAGCGCATTCGGCATGTGGTGAGATTTTTCGAGGGACGCGAATGACCGATTTCCTGGCAGCACAGGACCGTGCGCTGCTGGAGCGCCATGGCCTCGACAGCTTCGACGCCTTGTGGGCCAAGCAGCTCGACGCAGTGGACGAGCCCAACACCGATGGCGGTGGCTGGAGCAGCGTGTACCGCCTCGACCTGGAAGGCCACGGCTACTACCTCAAGCGGCAGAGCAATTACCTGACACGCACCCTGCACCGGCCTTTTGGCGAGCCGACCTTCGCCCGCGAATTCCGCAATATCAGCCGCTACCAGCAGCTGGGCATCCCGGCGCTGCAGGCGGCCTTCTTCGGCGAGCGCAAGGTGGCCGGCGAAACCCGGGCGATCCTGCTGACCCGGGCGCTGGACGGCTGGAACGACCTGGATTCGCTGCTGCTGCAGTGGGAGCAGCTCAGCCCCGAGCAGCACGCGGCGATCCTGCGGGCCTGTGGCCAGCTGGCGCGCCATCTGCACGGGGTGCGTCAGGTGCACGGCTGTTTTTATCCCAAGCATATTTTCCTGCGGGCCACCGGCGACGGTTACCAGGCGCAGTTGATCGACCTGGAAAAGACCCGGCCGCTGCTGTTCGGTCAGCGTGACCGGGTCAAGGACCTGGAGCCGTTGCTGCGTCGTGCGCCGATCTGGGAAGAGGGCGACGTGCGGGCCTTGCTCGCGACCTATTTGGACCAGCCGCAGGACAGTTCGCTGGTCGATGCCTGGCTGGGTCGTCTGAGCACACGCCGCAGCCACAAGGAGTCCCGCTGATGCGCTTGTCCGAACTCGAACGGGCCGGCCGCACGCCGAGCCTGCCACTGAGCCTGGAGCTGGCCGACGCGGCTGGCCCGGCCACTCTGCAATTGCTCAGTCTGTTGCGGGTGCTGCCGGGGCAGCGTTATGTTGGCGCCGGTGTCTGGCGCGGGCGCCCGGTGCTGGCCAAGTTGCTGGTGGGCGCCAAGGCGGCGCGGCATTTCCAGCGCGAGCTGCAAGGCGTGCGCCTGCTTGAAGCACAATCCATGACCACGCCGCTGTTGCTGGCCGACGGCCTGAAGGAAGGCGAGGGTGGCTGGTTGCTGTTCGAGTTCCTGGAAGGCGCCGAGAGCCTGGGGGATGCCTGGAAGCAGGTCGAACCGCTGCCGGTGCTGGCCGATGAGCAGCAGGCAGTGCTCGCCGAGGCGCTGGCGGCCATCGCCGAATTGCACAGCAAGGGCTTGTGGCAGGAAGACCTGCACCTGGACAACCTGTTGCGCCACGCAGGCAAGTTGTACTTGATCGATGGTGCCGGGATCTGCGTGGAGGAGGCGGGCAAGCCGCTGTCCCGACAGAAGGTGCTGGAGAATCTCGGGGTGTTTTTCGCCCAGTTGCCCAAGAGCCTGGAGCCTTTCACCGAAGAGTTGCTGGTGCACTACCTGCTGAGCAATGCCGAACACGCCTTGCCGCTGGAAGCCCTGCAGAAGCAGGTGGACAAGGTGCGCAGCTGGCGCCTGAAGGATTTTCTCAACAAGGTCGGTCGCGAGTGCACCCTGTTCAGCGTGCTGCGCGGCCCCTTCGCCTTGCGCGCGATCCGCCGTGAAGAAGAGGCGACGATGCTGCCGGTGCTGGAGCAGGCCGATGCGCTGCTCGACCAGGGGCACCTGTACAAGACCGGTGGCGCCGCCAGCGTCGGCCGGGTCGAGGTGGCGGGCCGCACCCTGGTGGTCAAGCGCTACAACATCAAGGGCTTTGCCCATTGGCTCAAGCGCTTCTGGCGCCCCAGTCGGGCATGGCACTCGTGGCAGGAGGGCAATCGCCTGGCCTTCCTCGGTATCGCCACGCCCAAGCCGCTGGCCTTGCTGGAGAAGCGCTTTCTCTGGTTGCGCAGCCGGGCTTACCTGGTGACCGAATACCTGGCCGGCCCGGACATCATCGAGCGCTTCGCGCCCTATATCGACAGCGGCGCGGCGCCGGAGGTCGAGCTCAAAGCGCTGGACCAGCTGTTCGCCGAACTGATCCGCGAACGCATCAGCCATGGCGATTTCAAGGGGCACAACCTGTTCTGGCAACAGGACCGCTGGGCGCTGATCGACCTGGATTCGATGTGCCAGCACTCTAGCCTCGGCAGCTTCGCCCCGGCCTACGCCCGCGACCGCGCGCGCTTCATGCGCAACTGGCCGCAAGACAGCGCCTTGTATCAGGTGATCGACCAGCGCCTGCCCAAAACCGCCGAGCCTGCCACGGACTGACACCTGTAGCCGCTGCCGCAGGCTGCGATCGAGCGCGAAGCGCTCGCTACCTGCGGCATCGGCGACAAATCCCGGGGGATCATCCCGCGGCAGGTTTACGCTATAATCCCGCCCTTTAGCTGTTTCTCGCCCCTGGCGGGGAGCACATTAATTCCAGGCGCCTGGCGCCTGCATGCAGACTTATAGAGGCTAGACCCCTGTGGCATTGACGATTCTTGGCCTGTCCGGCGCCCTTAGCCATGATCCTTCCGCAGCGCTGTATATCGACGGCAAGCTGGTGGCGGCTGCCGAAGAAGAGCGTTTCGTACGCGATAAACATGCAAAGAACCGCATGCCCTACGAATCGGCGAAGTTCTGTCTGGAACAGGCCGGCATCAAGCCTTCCGACGTTGACGTGGTAGCGATTCCGTTCGCCCCGATCAGCCTGTTCGGCAAAGCCCGCTGGCACTACGCCAAGCGTTACTGGTACGCCCCGGACCGCGCCTTCGACGCGATCCTGATGGGCAACCGCCGCTACAAGCGCTATCGCAAGAAGATCGTCTGGTGCCTGGAGCAACTGGGCTTCGACCCGAAGAAGATCAAGATCGAGCCGGTCGAGCACCACCTGGCCCACGCCTCCAGCGCCTACCACTGCTCCGGCTTCAAGGAGAAAACCGCGATCCTGGGGATCGACGGCAAGGGCGAATACGCCACGACCTTCTTCGGCTACGGCGAAAACGGCAAGATCCACAAGATCAAGGAATTCTACGACCCGGACTCCCTGGGCGGCCTGTACGGCGCGATCACCGAGTTCCTCGGCTTCGAAATGCTCGACGGCGAGTTCAAGGTCATGGGCATGGCGCCGTACGGCGACGCCAGCAAATACGATTTCTCCCGCCTGGCCAGCTTTGAGAACGGCGAACTGGTGATCAACACCGACTACGCCAACGTCATCGGCCTGCGTCGTTACAAAGAGAAGGGCAAGGGTTTCTACTTCTCGCCGAAGCTGATCGAGTGGCTGGGTCCGAAGCGCGAAGGCGACATCGCCGACGAGCCGTACATTCACTACGCGGCCAGCATGCAGGCGCTGTTCGAGAAGCTGGCGCTGCAGATGATCGACCACTACCTGGGCGACATCCTCAAGGAAACCGGCAAGCTGGCCTTCGCCGGCGGCTGTGCGCTGAACGTCAAGCTGAACCAGAAGATCATCGCCCGTCCGGAGGTCAAAGAGCTGTTCGTGCAGCCGGCGTCCGGCGACGCCGGGACCGCGGTCGGTGCCGCGGCCTATGTTTCCCACGCTCGTGGCGTGCCGGTGGAGAAGATGGAACACGTCTATCTCGGCCCGTCCTACAGCAACGAAGACGTGATCGCCGCCTGTGCCCGGCACCCGAACAAGCCGGCCTGGCGCCAGATCGACAACACGCCCGAGCGCATCGCCAAGATCATGGTCGACGGCAACCCGGTGGCCTGGTTCCAGGGCCGCATGGAGTTCGGTCCGCGGGCCCTGGGCGGCCGCTCGATCATCGGTTGCCCGAGCGCTACCGGCGTGGCCGACCGCATCAACGAGCAGATCAAGTTCCGCGAGCGCTGGAGGCCTTTCTGCCCGTCGATGCTCGACACCGTCGGCCCGCAGATGATCAAGGTCGATCACCCGGCGCCGTTCATGACCTTCACCTTCGAAGTGGCGGAAGAGTGGAAGACCCGCGTACCGGAAGTGGTCCATGAGGACGGTACGTCCCGGGCCCAGGTGCTCAAGCGCGAATACAACCCGCGCTACTACGACATGATGAAGGCCCTGGAAGTCCTGACCGGTAACGGCGTGTCCCTGAACACTTCGCTCAACCGTCGTGGCGAGCCGATGATCTGCTCGCCGACCGACGCCCTGAACATGTTCTTCGGCTCCGACCTGCAGTACCTGATCATGGAAGACATCCTGGTAGTCAAAGACGGCGTGGACCCTTATGACACGCTCGGCTGAGCGCCGCGTCCTGCAGTTCTGCCACGGCTATGACGGGCCGTTCCTGGACTGTGCCCGGCAATACGCCAGCCTGTTCGCCGGCAGCGGCTATCGTGTGACCACGGTGTTCCTCACCGGGGCCGCCGATGCCGAGGTGGCGCAGGCCTGTGCCAGCGACGAAGTGCTGTTCATGGAATACAGCTCCAAGGCCATTCGTGGCCTGAAGCTGGGGGCGATCCGCGACTTGCGCAAGATCGCCGCGTCGCGCAACTTCAGCTTCTGCATCGCCCACCGGTTCAAGCCGATCTACATCGCCCTGCTGGGCACCTCGCTGCCGGTGATCGGCGTGCACCATGCTTTTGGCGATTACCAGCGCGGCAGTCGGCGGCTGTTCGCCAACCTGTTCCGCAAGCGCCTGAGCCTGCTCGGCGTGTCCGATGCGGTGCGCGACGACATGCGCGGTTGCCTGGCGCAATGGCCGGCGGCGCGGATCCAGACGCTGTACAACCGCATCGACGTCGAAGCCTTGCAGGCCACCCAGCTGCCAAAGGCCGAAGCGCGCCAGGAACTGGGGCTTTCGGCTTCCGCCTGGATCGTTGGCAATGTCGGGCGTCTGCACCCGGACAAGGACCAGGCCACCCTGCTGCGCGGCTTTGCCGCCGCGTTGCCGGGGCTGCCTCGGGAGAGCCAGCTGGCGATCCTGGGCAGCGGGCGCCTGGAGCAGAAGCTCAAGGATCTCTCCCGCGAGCTGGGCATTGCCGACCGCGTGCTGTTCCTGGGCCAGGTGGCGCAGGCCCGGCGTTATTTCAGCGCCTTCGATGCCTTTGCCCTGAGTTCCGACCACGAGCCGTTCGGCATGGTGCTGCTGGAGGCCATGGCTGCCGGCGTGCCGCTGTTGGCGACCGCTTGTGGCGGGGCCAAGGAAGTGGTCGAGGGGGTCGGTATCCTGTTCCCGCTGGGCGATGCCGAGCATATGGCCCAGGGCCTGCAACACCTGGCCGGAATGGATGAGAACCAGCGCCGGCTGTGCGCCGAGCTGATGTTCGAACGCCTGCGCGAACGTTTCTCCGACCGTGCTGTACGCGACGCCTTCTGGCGTCTGCCGCAAGTCACCGACCTGACCGCGAGGCCCTGATGCTCAATCGATTCCAAGGCTGGCGCGAGCGTGGCTGGTCGGTCGTCGACGCCTCGACTTATGCTGCTGCCTGGCAGCGTTTTGGCGGCAGTGTCGCCACCCATCCTCTGGTGGTGGAGCGGCTGGCGGACCTGGCGGGGATCCCGGTGCGTTACCTGGCCTGGGAACAGGCCGGCGAGCTGCAGGCGGCGATCCCGACCTGGGGGCGCGATCTGGCCCTGTCCAAGGACGTGCTCAAGCGCCGGGGCAAGAAAGGCCTGTTCGACCTGGGCAATGCCGAGCTGATCCTGCCGGCCGCGCCTGAAGCCCGTGCCCCCCTGCGTCATCGCGGGCGTTATCTGTCGGCCTTGAGCGAGGGGCGTTTCAGCACCCTCAAGCCCCAGGCCGAACAATTGGCCATGGCCCGTACGCCTGAAGAACTGTCGAAGAAGTTCCGCTACAACCAGCGCCGTGAACTGCGTCTGCTGGAAGAGGCGGGCGGCGTGGTGCGCCCGGTCAGCGAGTTCTCCAGCCAGGAGCTGGCGACCATCTACTGCGATCTGTTCCAGCGCCGCTGGGGCTTCGCGGCCACGGGTGCCGAGCGCATGGCCGAGGTCCTCGAACGGTTGCGCGAGCTGCTGATCGGCTCGGTGATTTTCCTCAACGATGCACCCATTGCCATTCAGCTGGTCTACCGGGTCGAAGCGCCAGAGTGGATCAGCGTCGAATACATCAACGGTGGTGTCGATCCCGAGACCCGCGAGTTCAGCCCCGGCAGCGTGTTGAGTTTCCTCAATACGCAAAGTGCCTGGGAACAGGCGCGGGCCATCGACAAGCCGTTGCGTTTCTCCTTCGGTCGCGCCGATCGCGAATACAAGGATCGCTGGTGCAACCCCGTTCCGGTGTTCACGGTATGAATCAGCCGCCGAGCCGCAAGCAACAGCTGCTCAAGCGTCATCGCCGGCGCAAGCGCCTTGGCTTGCTGATCGGCCTGCTGGTGCTGGTGGCCGTCGGCGTGCTGGTGGCCTGGTGGCTGCCGCTGCTGCTCGCGGTGCTGGCCTGGGTAGCCCACGAAGCCTGGTTTGCCGACCACCTGTTTTACTCGCCCCGCGACGATTATCAGTACAGCTTCCCGTTCGGCACCGAGCAGCCCAAGGTCCGCCTGGACCAGCAGCGCCTGGTGCTGGATCAGGCGATCGACCTGGCGGGAGACGAAACCCTGATCCTGGCCGTCCAGGTCAAAGGCTCCTGGCTGGGGCGCTTTTTCGACCCGTCGATCGCTTTGGCGGGGCAGGATCGGCAGACGTTCGAGCGTGGTGTGAACGGTCTGCGTTATCTCAACCTCAGCGGGCTGGCCCGGCCTCTGGCGAGCGGCGAGCTGCAATTGCGCGGGCGTTTCTGCCGGGTGCAGGGCGAGCCGCTGTTGTCGGTGTTCCGCGAGCCGGACTATCGCCGCCAGCGGGTGATGGTGATCGCCCCCCACGCCGACGATGCCGAACTGGCTGCTTTCGGCCTGTACAGCCAAGCCGACGAGGCCTGGATCGTCACCCTGACCGCGGGCGAGATCGAGGCCGAGCATTACCGGCAGATGGGCATGAGCCCCGCGGAGGCTGCGCGGATCAAGGGTCGCCTGCGGGCCTGGGACAGCATTGCGGTACCACGTTGGGCCGGGGTCGCCGAAGCGCGTTGTGTGCAACTGGGGTATTTCTGCCTGCAACTGCCGGCCATGCAGGCTGCACCGAACCGGTCCGTGGCATCCCGTGAGGCCGAGTTGTCGGATATCCGTCTGTTCCGCCAGTTCAATCCGTTCCCCTTGCCGGCGGATGCCGATGGCGCGCCGACCTGGAACAATCTGCTGGCCGACCTGCGGGCGTTGTTGCTCGAGGCGCGTCCCGAGGTGATCGTATTGCCGCACCCGACGCTCGACCCGCACCCTGACCATATCTGCGCCAGCCAGGCGGTGATGGAGGCCTTGCAGGGGCTGGAGTGGCAGCCGACCACCTTGCTCGGTTATGCCAACCACCTGCACGACAACGACCGCTGGCCGATGGGCGATTCGGGGGCGGGCATCGCCCTGCCGCCGGTGTTCGACGCGGCCCAGGTTCTCAGGCCCTGCAGCCTGCCGTTGTCGCTCGAGCAGCAGCGCGACAAGGCGATGGCCCTGGGCATGATGCACGACCTGCAGCCGCGTGCGCCGTTCAAGCGCCGCCTGCGCCGGGGCCTGCAGCGAGTGTTGGCCGGCCGCGCCGGTTCGCCCTATGGCGAGAACGAGTTTTTCCGCAAGGCGGTACGCCGGCACGAGTTGTTCTGGCGTTTGTAAATTGATAGTGCCTGACACCCTTTCGCCTGTCGGCCAGGGTCGTTTCGGTCTTTTGACGGGTTGCTCACGGCTGCAAGGAAGATGATGAAGGTTCTATTTCTGGTGCAGAAAGAACAGCGGGCCATTCTGGACCGCCTGTACGAAGGCGTTGCCGCCCATTGCGAATGCGATCTGCGGTGGTTGAGCAGCGACGAGCAGCGCAACCTGCGCGGCTATTTCCGCCGTGAGGTGGATGTGTCGCGTTATGACCGCATCGTGTTCTTTCTGCGCTTCAAGCAGGAAATCCGCCAGGCGAGCTTCATCCGCAGCATTCCCAACCTGGTGATCCTCGAGCACGACGCCTACCAGAACTACATCCCCTGCAAGTACACCGGCAAGTTCAGCGCGCATTACCGCCGCCTGCCGTGGGCGCGGGTGATCAGTTCTGGGTTCATGGTCAGCGAGCGCCTGCGCCAGGAAGGTTTCGACGCGGTCTTCGTGCCCAAGGGCTACGACCAGACCCTGCTGCAGGATCAGGGGGGCGAGCGGGATATCGAGCTGGCCTTCGTCGGCAGCACCAACAGCGTGGCGTACAGCGGTCGCAAGGCGTTGCTCGATGAGCTGGGCCGGGTCGAACCGCTGGTGGTAACGCGGACCAAGTCGGGCGAGGAGTATTGCGCCACGCTCAACCGCATCCGCTTCTTCGTCAGTGCCGACGTCGGTATGGGCGAGTACATGATCAAGAACTTCGAAGCCATGGCCTGCGGTTGCGTATTGCTGGCATTCGACCAGGGCGAGGCGGAAAATCGCGCGCTGGGCTTGCAGGACATGCATAACGTGGTCTTTTATCGTGATATCCCACAATTGCAGGAGAAGCTCGCCCTGTTGCGCGCCGATCCGGCATTGGCGCAGAACATTGCGCGCAATGGGCGCGACCTGGCGGTTTCCCAGTTCAGTTTCGCCCGTATCGGCCAGCGTATTGTCGAAGAGCTTCAGCCAGTGTTGCGACCTCGCGCACCACTGAGTTTTATCGAGCGCCTGCGTTCAAGGCTGGGTGTTTGACAGCGGTTGTCCAGCCATTGATAGTTGGCGCACTTTTGCATGGATGAGAATCAAGTGCAGTTTAGTCAAGAGAGTGACATCACCCTGGTGGTCACCAGTTGCGGTCGTCTGGACCTGCTCAAGCTCACGCTGGAGAGTTTCGATCGCTTCAACACGGCGCCGATCCGTGAAGTCTTCATTACCGAGGACTCCGGCGACGAGCGGGTGCGTACGGCAGTGCCCGCCCACTGGAAAGATCACTGCACCTTCTTCGTCAATCGGCCGAAGCTCGGGCAACTGGCATCGATCGATCTTGCCTACGGGCAGGTCAAGACTCCTTATATCTTCCATTGCGAAGACGACTGGGAGTTCTACCGTCCGGGTTTTGTCGAGGATTCGAAGACGATCCTCGAGCAGCGCCCGGATATCCTGCAGGTCTGGTTGCGCAGTTATGCCCATGACTTGCGCATCCACAGCCCGTATATCCATTTGGGCGCGCGCGAACTGATCGGTGACGTGCCCTGCTATCCGCTGATCTCCGACAAGCCCGAATGGCAGAGTTTTTCCCTGAACCCGGGGCTGCGCCGGCTGGAGCAATATCGGCTATGCGCGCCCTATGCCGGGCATGGCGGCGAGAAAGCCCTGTCCAAGCGCTATGCTGAATTGAATCTGTCGGCCGTCAGCCTCGAAGGCGACGCCGTGCTGCACACCGGTTTCGGCCTGCATGTGGAGACGTCCCCGGAGCGGCAGCGCAAGGCCCGTCGCAGCCGTCGTGAGCAAATCAAGCTTGTTCTGGTCCTGTTGCTTGGAGTCGGTATTGGCTGGTTTATCAATTAGTTGTACCGGTTTCGCTGTCCTGGGTATTGCGAAAGGGCTGTGGGCCCAATGAGCATCCTCAACGTCATGTGGGCGGGAGGCAGCGCATTTGCCTCCGTTCACAAGGTGCACCAGCAGATACTTTCCCAGTCCGAGCCCGGCACTGTGGTCAGGACCTGGCTGTTGCAAGGTCCATCCACCGGATGTGTCACGGAAGTGGGGGAGTGCCGGGAGTGGAACCTGTCATCGGCGCGACTGAAGGGCAAGCATGCCTGGCGCCTGCTCAAGCCCTGGCTGCGAGCCCGCTTGCGCAAGGCGTTGCAGGAAACTGATACCCAAGTGCTATTGCTCGATGGCCTGGGTGTGGCCCGCGTCCTGCTACCGGCTCTCAAGTCACTGCCGCACATGCGGGCGGTGGTGGTGATCCACGGCTCCACGCGTTTGCATCGCAAGGATCGACAGCTGTTCCGGCAGTTCCCCGCCTCGCAACTGACCCTTGCAGCCGTGTCGCAGACCCTGGCCTCATGCCTTGAATACGATTTGCAGGTACCGGTGACGGCCTTGCGCAGCGCGTTCGATCCGCACGCATTCAGCGCCAGGCTGCTGCCGCGTGCCGAGGCCCGGGCGGCCCTTGGCCTGCCGGCGAACGACGCACCGGTATTCGGCGCGGTTGGCCGTCTGGTGGACGACAAGGGATTTGCCTGCCTGCTGGAGGCTTTCGCCAAGGCTTTGGTGAGCCGACCGGAGATGCGCCTGGTGATTGTTGGCGAAGGTCAGAATCGCGCGGCGCTCGAAGCGCGCATCAATCTGCTGGGCCTGGGGGGCAAGGTTCTGTTGCCCGGGCATCTGAAGCACGCCGCGACGCTGTACAAGGCGTTCGACTGGGTGGCCATACCGTCCCTGGACGAGGGGCTGGGGTTGATCCTGCAAGAAGCGGTGATGTCCGGCGTGCCGGTGTTGACCAGCGACTTGCCGGTGTTCCGCGAGCAGTTGGCCGATACCGGGCGTTATGCACCGGTCAATGACATCGATGCCTGGCAAGAGGCCATTCTTCAGGCCATCGACCTGCCTACCGGGAGCATTGCGGCGGAGCAATACGCTGCGCTGGCCCCCGACCTGGCCTGGCAGCGTTTCAGCCAGGCTGCCGCCGGCCTGCTGTCATGCCGAAAGTAGGGCCTGCTCCAGCGCTTGCATCGGAAAGCTGCCGTTCAGCTTCTCGCGGGCAATATAGCGGGCGAAGTGCTGCAGGTTGCGTTTGACCAGATGGCGCGGTAATGGCCCACGGAAAAAGCGCATGTCAGCCACGTCGATCAGGCCGAAGCGGTTGTCCGGGGTAATGACGATATTGCCCAGGTGCAGCGAGCGGAAGTAGATCCCGGAACCGTGCAGGCTTCGAATCAGCGCGATCAGCGCTGGCAGGGCCTGTGGCCATTCGAAGCCTTCCTTGCCGGCTACCTGGCGCAGGGTTTCGCCCGGCAGCGGTTGATAGAGCACCGCGGTCATGCCGGGTTGTTCCAGGCGGTAGAACTTCAAGACCTGCAGCGTTGGAACGCCGAGTTGTTCCAGGCGCGCGGCGTTGTCGATAAAACGTTTCGAATAAGGCCGAAACAGTGCGGACGAAAAAAGACGCTTGCGTCGGAACAGTTTCAGAATATTCCCGTCCTGCAACAGGTAGACTTTCGGGCCGTAGCTGTCGGCCTCGAGAATTCTGGCGCCTTCAATCATCTGATTCAAAGTGGCTTGGGGAAGCCGGGAGCATTGCATCGTAGGAGGCCTTGTCGAAGTGGCGGGTACAGTGGCGGGCAATGATGCCGAAAAGTTGTTGTTTTAACCATGCCGGGTTGGCTGGTGAATCATTTAGGAGCGAGTAGATGCAAGCCACACGCTGGGCGCAAGTATGGATGACAATCGGGTTGCTATGGTTTTTGCTGGCCATCGCACTGGCGCCCACCAACAAGCTCTATCAGCAGGGACTGGTTGCCTTCCTGTGGTTGCCAGCGATGGTTCTGGCCTGGTCCGCGCGTGAGCGCCTGGTGGAATGGTGGCGCGCTCAGCGCTGGCTTGGCCTGGCCTTGCTTGGATTGGCCGCATGGGGGCTGATCAGCCTGCTATGGGGCCATGCGGAGGACCCGTCACGGGAAGCCAAGCGCCTGCTGTACATTGCGGTGTTCCTGCTGTTTTTCCCGATTTTCGCCAATGCCCGGCCCGAGCGGGTGATCCGCGTCATGCAGTGGGGCGGGTTGGGGCTGGCGGTGACAGCGCTGCTGGCCATCATCCAGTTCTACGGGATCAAGGGCAATGTCTGGTGGGCGCGCGTCGAGGGGCTGGGTGAGCTGGCTCATCCAATCCTGGGTGGATATGTCATTGGTCTGGCTGCCATCTGGCTGCTCCACTGGGCGCCGCGTACTCGCGCTCTCCAGGCGGCATGGCTGGTGGCACTGGCGTTGCTTGGAGGATTCGTCCTGCTGTCCCAGAGTCGCGGTGCGGCGTTGGCCCTGTTCCTGACAGTGCTGGCGATGCCGATCTGGTGTCGCGACCGGCGCAGCCGGATCTTTGCCGCGGGGGCGTTGCTGGTGGCGATGCTGGCGTTCTGGTTTCTCGAGCCCCTGGTCCTTGCGCGCGGCGTTTCCTATCGCCCGCAGATCCTGGTGGCCAGCCTGCAGATGATCGCCGAGCATCCATGGACAGGTCTTGGCCTGGGTTCGAGCTATAACGTATTTGCCGAAGGGCAGATGTTCGATCACGCCCATAACCTGTTCACTCACATTACCATCGAACTGGGGATTCCCGGACTGCTGCTGTGGGGCGCGGTCTGGTTGTTGGTCTTGCGCGAAGCCTGGCGCGCCCGGGAAACGCTCTATGGCCAGGGCGTCATGGGCATCTGGATGTTTTCCTTCCTGGCCATGCAGTTCGATGCCGCCAGCCTGACCGGGACTCCTCGCGCCGAATGGTTCATCAGCTGGCTGCCGGTCGGCCTGGCGACTGTTTTGGTCTGGGCGCGGGGCAGTCACACAGGCTGTGATAAAATCCCGCGTTCTTCCTAACCAGTGAGCTCTACGATGAGTGAAGCACCGCCCAAAGCGGAACAGGATTCCAGCCTGAAAATCTATTTTCGGCTGTTGGGGTATGTAAAACCCTATATAGGCATTTTCCTGCTGAGTATCGTGGGCTTCGTGATATTTGCTTCCACCCAGCCGATGCTGGCGGGCATTCTCAAATATTTCGTCGACGGCTTGAGCAACCCCGAAGCGGTGCTCTTCCCCAACGTGCCTTATCTGCGCGATTTGCAGCTATTGATGGCAGTGCCGCTGCTGATCATCCTGATCGCGGCCTGGCAGGGGCTGGGCTCCTTCCTGGGCAACTACTATCTGGCGAAGGTGTCCCTGGGGCTGGTACATGACCTGCGGGTCGAGCTGTTCAACAAACTGCTGGTCCTGCCCAACCGCTATTTCGATACCCACAACTCCGGGCATCTGATTTCCCGCATTACCTTCAACGTCACCATGGTCACCGGTGCCGCCACCGACGCCATCAAGGTGGTGATCCGCGAAGGCCTGACCGTGGTGTTCCTGTTCGTCTACCTGCTGTGGATGAACTGGAAGTTGACCCTGGTGATGCTGGCGATCCTGCCGTTGATCGCGCTGATGGTCGGCAACACCAGCAAGAAATTCCGCAAGCAGAGCAAGAAGATCCAGGTGGCGATGGGCGATGTGACTCACGTTGCCTCCGAGACTATCCAGGGTTATCGCGTGGTGCGCAGCTTCGGTGGCGAAAGCTACGAGCAGCAGCGTTTTGTCGACGCCAGCCAGAGCAACACCGACAAGCAGCTGCGCATGACCAAGACCGGTGCGGTCTATACGCCGATGCTGCAACTGGTGATCTACTCCGCCATGGCGGTGCTGATGTTCCTGGTGCTGTTCCTGCGGGGCGATGCCACCGCGGGCGATCTGGTGGCCTACATCACCGCTGCCGGCTTGCTGCCCAAGCCGATTCGCCAGCTCTCGGAAGTCAGTTCGACCATCCAGAAGGGCGTGGCGGGTGCGGAAAGCATTTTCGAACAGTTGGATGTCGAGCCCGAAATCGATCGGGGCCAGGTCGAGCGTGAGCGTATCGACGGTCGCCTCGACGTGCGTAACCTGAGCTTCACCTATCCGGGCACGGATCGCGAAGTGCTGAAGGACATCAGCTTCACCGCGGCTCCCGGGCAGATGATCGCGTTGGTCGGTCGCTCCGGCAGCGGCAAGTCGACCCTGGCCAGCCTGATTCCACGCTTCTATCACCATGAAACGGGGCAGATTCTCCTCGATGACGTGGAGATCGAGGATTACCGTCTGCGCAACCTGCGCCGGCACGTGGCCCAGGTGACCCAGCATGTGACGCTGTTCAACGACAGCGTGGCGAATAACATCGCCTACGGCGACCTGGCCGGTGCGCCGCGGGAGGATATCGAGAAGGCAGCGGCGGATGCCTATGCCATGGACTTCATCTCGCAACTGCCCGAAGGCCTGGATACCCAGGTTGGCGAGAACGGCGTGCTGCTCTCCGGCGGCCAGCGCCAGCGCCTGGCGATTGCCCGGGCCTTGTTGAAGAATGCTCCGCTGCTGATTCTCGACGAAGCCACCTCGGCCCTGGATACCGAGTCCGAGCGGCATATCCAGGCGGCCCTGGACAAGGTCATGAAGGGCCGTACCACCCTGGTGATCGCGCACCGCCTGTCGACCATCGAGAAGGCCGATCTGATCCTGGTCATGGATCAGGGGCGGATCGTCGAGCGCGGTACCCATGTCGATCTGCTGGCGCAGAATGGCTACTACGCACGCCTGCATGCCATGGGCCTGGACGAGCCCGCCTCCGAAGGCATCGCCTGAGTCCTGCGTCAGGGTGGGCCCGGCTCACCCTGACGCGGTCCTGCTGGCGCGCAATGCGCCGGACAGCCTTTGTATCCCGCCCCTTACAGTCTTGACCAAACCTAAATAATCCAGCGCTTCGGGCTTGTTATGGTTCCAGCCTCAATCGTCGACTGAGTCGCGGGGGCAACCCCGGCGGGCGGGTGCTGGAATGCTGCAACGTTATCTGTGGAAGTTGTTGCCCAAGTCGCAACGGGCATTTCTGCTCGGGCGCCTGTCGGTGGTGGACCGGCAGGCGGTGAACAAGTCGATGTCCGCCAATGTCCGTTTCCCCGCACCGTTCCGGCAGCACGGTTGCGTGTTCATTCATGTGCCCAAGTGCGCGGGCAGCAGCCTGTGTTCGGCATTGTTCGACGGCTGGACGCCGGGGCACCTGCCGCTGTACTGGTACGAGCAGCAGTTTCCCCGGCAATTCGTCCGCAGTTTCAAGTTCGCCGTGGTCCGCGATCCCCTGGAGCGGGCCTATTCGGCCTATGCCTTCCTGCGTGGCAATGAACTCAGTCGTCGCGACCAGGCCGCCCAGCGGTTGGTCAGCCACTACCGTGATTTCGACGATTTTGTCAGTCGCTGGTTGCACCCGGACAACATCCACAAGCAGCTGCATTTCGCCCCGCAGACCGACTTCCTGGTGGACTCCATGGGCCGCATGAGCATGGACTTCATCGGTTATCAGGAGCATTTGCAGCGGGACTATCAGTTGCTCAGCGAACACCTGGGCGTGAGCCGAGCCTTGCCACGCCTCAATGAGTCGCGACAACGGCATGAGTCACCCGCCCGGGACTTCTGCTCGGTGCGCACCCGGCGGCTGGTGCGGCGGGTGTACCAGCGTGACTACGAGATGCTCGGCTATGAATGAATCCCTGTCGTTGCCAGGGCGGCCGGACATCCGTCCCTGCAGCTTGTCCCTGACCGCGGTCGAGCGAGCGGCGCTCAAGCATCAGCGTCCGTGTTGTATCTGGCTGACCGGTTTGTCCGGCGCCGGCAAATCGACTTTGGCCAATCTGCTGGAGCTGCGCCTGAACGGGCAGGGCCTGCATACCTTCGTGCTTGACGGCGATAACGTGCGCGCTGGGCTGTGCCGTGACCTGGGCATGGGTGCTGAGGCACGCAAGGAGAACATGCGGCGCCTGGCCGAGGTGGCGAGGTTGATGGTGGAAGCGGGGCTGATCGTGATCGTGTCGGCGATCGCCCCGTTTCGCGCGGAGCGTGCCGCCGCCCGGGCTCTGTTCGCGGAGGGTGAATTTCTTGAGGTGTACGTCAGTACATCGCTCGCCGTCTGCGCCCAGCGTGACCCCAAGGGCCTGTATCAGGCCGCGCGCGAAGGGCGTATCCGCGACTTCACCGGGCTCGACAGCCCTTATGAAGCCCCGCTGAATCCCGACTGCGAGATCGACACCGAAACCCTCGGGCTGGCCTGCGCGACGGACCGGCTCATGGCGCTTTTGCTCAATAAGTGAACAGTCTGCGGCGATCGCGAATACTCGTGCAGCGGTAGAACTAGGCAGCGTTCACCCTGTGTTAATATCGCGCCCCTGTTCATTTTGTATGTGGGATGCTCCATGAAGTTGTCCATGCCGCGATTCGATCAAGCCCCAGTCTTGGTGGTCGGCGATGTCATGCTCGACCGTTACTGGCATGGTGGTACCTCACGGATTTCCCCTGAGGCGCCGGTACCGGTAGTCAAGGTCGAGCAGATCGAGGACCGCCCGGGCGGTGCCGCGAACGTTGCCTTGAACATTGCCGCGCTCGGCGCACCGGCCTCGCTGGTCGGCGTCACCGGCGACGACGAGGCTGCCGACAGCCTCTCCAACAGTCTGCAAGGCGCCGGTGTGCGGGCCTTGTTCCAGCGCATCGCCCACCAGCCGACCATCGTCAAGCTGCGGGTCATGAGCCGGCACCAGCAATTGCTGCGTATCGATTTCGAAGAACCTTTCGCCACCGACGCCCTGGCGTTGGGCGCCGAAGTCGACCAGTTGCTGGACGGCATCAAGGTGCTGGTGTTGTCCGACTACGGCAAGGGCGCACTGAAGAACCATCAGGCGCTGATTCAGGCGGCACGCGCGCGCGGCATTCCGGTGCTGGCGGACCCGAAAGGCAAGGACTTTTCGATCTATCGCGGCGCCAGCCTGATCACCCCGAACCTCAGCGAGTTCGAAACCATTGTCGGCGGTTGCATCGACGAGCATGACCTGGTCAGCAAAGGCGCGAAGCTGATGCACGACCTGGAACTGGGCGCCCTGCTGGTGACCCGTGGCGAACACGGCATGACCCTGTTGCGCCCCGAGCACCCGGCGCTGCACCTGCCGGCCCGCGCCCGTGAAGTGTTCGACGTCACCGGTGCCGGCGATACCGTGATCTCGACCCTGGCGGCGGCGATCGCTGCGGGCGAAGAGCTGCCGCACGCGGTGGCCCTGGCCAACCTGGCGGCCGGCATCGTGGTCGGCAAGCTGGGTACCGCGGCCATCAGCGCACCGGAACTGCGTCGCGCGATCCAGCGTGAAGAAGGTTCCGAGCGTGGTGTGCTGAGCCTCGACCAGTTATTGCTGGCGATCGACGACGCCCGGGCGCACAAAGAAAAGATCGTGTTCACCAACGGCTGCTTCGACATCCTCCACGCCGGCCATGTGACCTACCTGGAACAGGCGCGGGCGCAAGGCGATCGCCTGATCGTGGCGATCAACGACGATGCGTCGGTCAGCCGCTTGAAAGGGCCGGGACGTCCGATCAACAGCGTGGACCGGCGCATGGCGGTCCTGGCCGGCCTGGGCGCGGTGGATTGGGTCATCAGCTTCCCCGAAGGCACCCCGGAAAACCTGCTGACCCAGGTGCGGCCGGACGTGCTGGTCAAGGGCGGGGACTACTCGGTCGACCAGGTGGTCGGTGCCGATATCGTCAAGGCTTATGGCGGTACGGTGAAGGTGCTGGGCCTGGTGGAAAACAGCTCCACCACCGCCATCGTCGAGAAGATCCGCAAGACCGAATAAGGTGTGTCGCCCACCCGACCGCTCCAGGGCAACCTGCAGCGGCCGGGCTGGCGTTCAGCGCTGCCGGCTGGCCTTGGCCGGCACGATCTTGCGCAATATCTGCCGCGCCTTGCCGGTCAAGCGCGTGAGCTTCGAGTCCTTTTCCGGCGCGCTCAGCCCCTGCTGCTTCAACCAGTCCTTCCAGCGAATCCGCTCGTCGCGCACCAGCCAACCCTGCTGCTGGGCGAAGCTTTCGGCCAGGTACAGGCCGCGGGTACTCGCCGGCTGCAACTGATCCTTCTTCAACGTATAGAGCTCGGCGCAGGGCTGACCGTCCTTGAGGGGCATCAGGTACAGGTCCGGACGCTTGCGGTCCAGGCGCGCCACCAGTTGATCGCCCTCCAGGCGTTCGTCGACATGGAACAGGCTCAGGGACTTGGCTTCCTTCGGCACGTCCAGGCGCAGGTCATAAATCAGTTGCAGCGAAGCGGTGGGCAGGTGCACGTAGGCCCGTGGCCGTTCGAGCAACTGCAGGTTGGCGCAGCGCACCGGCCGGGCCGCTCCCGACTGCGGCGTCAGGCGAAAGGGCAGGGCCTCGCGATAATGCAGGGCCGCGGCATAGGGCGCCGGTAGCCAGGTGTCGTTGAAGCGCCCGCCGAGCCAGCCTTCCGGAGTTTCCAGCAGGCACTCCTCGGCGATTTCCTGGATGGCGGTATGCAGCGGGAGGTTCAGCTCATGGGCCGGGACGTAGCCGGAAATCAGCTTGAGCACCACATCGCCGCGATCCTGCCGGCGCTGGCGGACCAGCACCCAGTAGTCGCGATTCTGCCAATGCAGGGTCAGGCGCACCGAGACGCCGAGGTTGGCCAGTTCCAGGGCGAAGCGCTCGGCGTCGGGCACCGTGACCGGGCGCCGGCGCTGCAGGGTCTGGGCGAAATTCAGCGGCCTGCCGACGCTCTGATAGCTGAGGCCTTCGGGCGTCGCTTCGACGAACAGCGGCAGCGTCTTGAAGTTGCTGGGGTTCTTTCTTATGAGCGTACGCGGCATGTCGGCTCCTTCTTGCGTCGGGGTCGGCCGCGTGGGCGGCATCAGTTCTTGCGCAGTACTTGCGCGACAGTGGCGACATTATGAGCCAGGTGCAGCGGGTTGATGGTCCCGACGATAGCACTGGCGACGCCCGGCTGGTCGAACAGCAGTTCGAAGCTGGCGCGGACCGGGTCGACCCCGGGGCTCAGGCACACATGGCCGCTGGCCAGGGCTTTTTTCACCAGGATGCCTTTGCCATGGGCGACGGCGTAATCGATGACGGCCCTCTCGTTCTGCTCGTTCAGATTGTAGGTGACCATGGCGCAGTCGCCCTGTTCCAGGGCCCTGAGGCCGCCTTCGACGGTTTTCCCGGAGAAGCCGAAGCCGCGAATCTTGCCCTCCTGCTTGAGCTCGGCCAGGGTCTGGTACACCTCGCACTGGTCGAGAATCTGCAGGTCGTTGCCGTCGGAATGCACCAGCACCAGGTCGATGAAGTCGGTTTCCAGGCGTTGCAGGCTGCGTTCCACCGACAGGCGGGTGTGGCGGGCGCTGAAATCGTGGCGCGACTGGCCGTTTTCGAATTCTTCGCCGACCTTGCTGACGATCACCCAGTCCTGGCGCTGACCGCGCAGCAGCGGGCCCAGGCGCTCCTCGCTACGGCCGTAGGCTGGCGCGGTGTCGATCAGGTTGATGCCCAGGTCGCGGGTCAGTTTGAGCAGCGCTCGGGCTTCGGCGTCGTCCGGAATCTGGAAGCCGTTGGGGTACTTCACCCCCTGGTCGCGCCCGAGTTTCACGGTACCCAGGCCCAGCGGGGACACCAGCAGTCCGGTGCTGCCGAGGGGGCGGTGCAGGTCGTGCAGGGTGGTTTGGCTCATGGCAGCAGTTGCTCCCAGGCCGGTTGCGCGATGGCGGGTTTCGGCAGCGCCGGCAGGGCGGCGACGGGGCCGGGCTTGATCCCGTCGCGCTCCAGGGCGGCGAACACCCGGTCGGCGAAGTCCGGGGCCAGGGCCAGTTTGGTCGGCCAGCCGACCAGCAGGCGCTCCTGTTCGGCGAGGAAGGCATTGTCCGGGCGGGTCAGGCCCGATTGCGCGGGCTCGGCCCGATCCACTCGCAGGGTGGCCCATTGCGCCTGGCTGAGATCGATCCAGGGCAGCAGGTTGCCGAGTTCTTTCTGCGCGGCGGCAATCTGCGCCGCCGGCTCGCGGGCCACGCCTTCGGCCTCGGCGATGTCGCCGCCGAGGTACCAGACCCATTGGCCGTCGGCGGCCGGGTGAGTGGTCACGGTGATGCGCGGTTTCGGTCCGCCGCCCAGGCAGTGGGCATACAGCGGTTTCAGGCTTGGGCCCTTGACGATCACCATGTGCAGCGGCCGGCGCTGCATGGCCGGCTGGCTCAGGCCGAGGCTGCTCAGCAGGTCGGCGTTGCCGGCCCCCGCGCTGAGCACGATGCGTTGTGCACGGATATCCCGATCGTCGACTCGCAGGCCTGCCAATTGCCCGTTTTCCAGCAGGGGCTCGATCTTCTGGCCGGCCAGCAGGCTGTCGCCGCCCAGTTCGGCCAGGCGCTCGATCAGGCTCGGCACGTCCACCACCAGCTCGGCCAGGCGATAGACCTTGCCCTTGAAGCGGCGGTCCTGCAGGGCCGGCGGCAACTGCTCGCCCTTGACCTGATCGACACGGCCGCGCACTGCCTTGCTGGCGAAAAAGCTGGTGAGGTTGCCGGCCAGGGTGCCGGGGGACCACAGGTAATGGGCTTCGGACAGCAGGCGTACGCCGGACAGGTCCAGCTCGCCGTTGCCGGCCAGGGCCTCGCGCCAGCGGCGCGGCATGTCGGCGATGGCTTCCGAGGCACCGGTCAGGGCGCCGTGCAGGGCGTATTTGGCGCCACCGTGAATGATTCCCTGGGACTTGACGCTTTGCCCGCCGCCGAGGCTGGCGCTCTCCACCAGCACGGTGGAAAAGCCCTGGCGACGCAGGCGGGCGTTCAGCCAGAGGCCGGCGACTCCGGCGCCGACAATCAGCACGTCGGTGGAAATAACGGATGGCATGCAGCGACCTCAGAGAACAAATCGAAGCCGCAAGTTTCAAGCCTCAAGCCTCAAGCTGCAAGCGTGATGCTCATCCTTGCCGCTTGAAGCTTGTCGCTTGCCGCTGCTTTTTCTAGTGCCCGGCGGTCTTCGAGAACACCTGGATCACCACCACGCCAAGGACGATCAGGGCCATGCCGAGCATCGCCGGGATATCCAGTTTCTGCCCATAGAGGATCAGGGCGGCGACGCTGACCATGACGATGCCCATGCCGGACCAGACGGCGTAGGCCACGCCCACGGGCACGGAGCGGACCACCAGCGTCAGCATCCAGAAGGCCACCCCGTAACCGACGATCATCAGCAGCAAGGGCAGAGGGGTACTCAAGCCCTTGACCGCTTTCATCGAAACGGTGGCGATCACTTCGGCGCAGATGGCGATGGCCAGGTAGGAGTAAGCGTTCATGGGGGAGTCCTCGTGTTGGAGCGTGCTTGATGAGGTCGGCATTCTAGAGATTGTTCAGATGGGGTAAAGTCATTACCTATCTGAATCAGAGATAGGTTGCGCCATGAACACGCAGTGGAATCTGGAGCAGTTACGCCTGTTTGTCAGCGTCGCGCAGCAGTGTTCGTTTTCCGCGGTGGCACGGGAGCGGCGCAAGGCGCAGTCGGCGATCAGTGGCGCCATCGCCTTGCTGGAGGCCGACCTGGGGCTGACGCTGTTCGAGCGTAGCAGCGGCCGCCAGCCGAAGCTGACCGAGGCTGGCACTGCCCTGCTCGAGGAGGCGCGGGAGGTGCTGCGTCAGTGCGAGCGCCTCAATGGCCGGGCGCTGGCCTTGATCCGCGGTGAGGAAGCGAGCCTGCGCCTGGCGCAAGATGAAGCGATGCCCTATCAGCCGGTCATCGACAGCCTTGAAGCCCTGGCCGAGTGCTTTCCCAGCCTGGAAGTGCAGTTGACCAGCTCCGCCCAAGGAGACGTGGCGCGCAAACTGGTGGAGCGGCGGGCCGACCTTGGCCTGCTGTTCTATCACGACCTGATTCCCGAGGCCCTGGAGCGGCGGGTGCTGGGGAGTATCGAAATGGTCACGGTGTGCGGTGTCGGCCATCCCCTGGCTAGCGAGCGCACGGTGGATTGCCAGCAGCTGGCGCAACACCGGCAGCTGTTGATGGCGACCCAATCGAGCGTCTACCCCGGCAGCGAGCCGGCCAGCCCGCAAGTCTGGCGCGCCGACAGCTTCTATGTGATGGCCGAATGGCTGACCCGGGGCCTGGGTTGGGCCTGGTTGCCACGGCACGTGGTGCAGTACCCGACTTACCAGGGGCAGATGGTCGAGCTGGCCAGCGAATGGACCCCGCCGGCGCTGGTGGTGGAGCTGGTCTGGCGCCGCGACGAACCCCTGGGGCCGGCGGCGCGTTGGCTGGCGGAGCGTTTTGCCGTGCACTTGCGGGCGATTGGCTGAAAAAGCCGATAAACTCCGCCGCCATGAATAGAACTCTGTATACCGCGCTGTTTTACCTGGGGCTGCCATTGGTGGCGATTCGTCTATGGCTGCGGGCGCGCAAGGCGCCGGCGTATGCCCGGCGGATTGGCGAACGTTTTGCCTGGGGCCTGCCGGCGATGCAGCCAGGCGGGATCTGGGTGCACGCGGTGTCGGTGGGGGAAAGCATCGCTGCGGCGCCGATGATCCGGGCCTTGCTGGCGCGTTATCCACAGCTGCCGATCACCGTCACCTGCATGACGCCCACGGGTTCGGAACGTATCCAGGCGTTGTTCGCCAACGAGCCGCGCATCCAGCATTGCTACCTGCCCTATGACTTGCCGTGCGCCGCTGCGCGTTTCCTCGACCGGGTGCGGCCGAAGCTGGCGGTGATCATGGAAACCGAGCTGTGGCCCAACCATATTCACCAGTGCGCCAAGCGCGGGATTCCCGTGGCGCTGGCCAACGGGCGGCTGTCGGAGCGTTCGGCCAGGGGCTATGGACGTTTTGCCAGGCTCACCGCGCCCATGCTCGCCGAGATGAGCCTGTTCGCGGTGCAGACCACTGCCGAGGCCGAGCGTTTTCGCCAGTTGGGCGCACGCCCCGAAACGGTCGAGGTGACGGGATCGATCAAGTTCGACCTGAGCATCGACCCGCAACTGTTGGCCCGCGCCAGCGAGCTGCGCCGGCAGTGGCAAGCCGGCGAGCGTCCGGTGTGGATCGCCGCCAGCACCCATGACGGTGAAGACGCCGTGGTGCTGGAGGCCCATCGCCAGTTGCTGGCCAGCTACCCGAATGCCTTGCTGATCCTGGTGCCCCGTCACCCGGAGCGTTTCAATGCGGTGTTCGAGCTGTGCCGGCAGCAAGGCTTCGCCACCGTTCGCCGTTCCAGCGCCGAGCCGGTCGGCGCCGATACTTCGGTGCTGCTGGGCGATACCATGGGTGAGTTGCTGTTCCTCTATGCCCTGGCGGACAGCGCCTTTGTCGGCGGCAGCCTGGTGCCCAACGGCGGTCACAACCTGCTGGAGCCGGCGGCACTGGCCAAGCCGGTGCTGAGCGGGCCACACCTGTTCAACTTCCTGGAGATCGCGGCCATGCTGCGCGAGGCGGGCGCCTTGCAGGAAGTCGACGATGCCCAGGGCCTGGCGGTGGCCGTGCAGCGTCTGTTCGAGTTGCCCCGGGATGCGCAGAAGATGGCCGACGCCGGGCTACAGGTAATGCGCAGCAATCAGGGCGCCTTGCAGCGTTTGCTCGATGGGCTGGGGCGCTTGCTCAAGGCTTGATCGATAAGCTGCTACCCTGTCTACGGCGCAGACAAAAAGGCCACCGCGATTCGATTGAATGGCGGTGGCCTTTTTTATGGCCGCCTGTGGCGCGGCTGGCGGTTTACTGGGTCGGCCGGGCCTTGAGCTGCTCGGCCGCGGCCTTGGCCAGGTCCGGCGGCAGGAAGTCGCGGTCCGGGTTGTAGTCGGCCTTCAGGTAGCGCGTCAGGTCCTGCAGGTCGCCCGGGTTGAGGGTGCCGGCGGCTTGCTTGAGGCGCAGGTTGTCGAGGATGTAGTCGTAGCGGCTGTTGTTGTAGTTGCGCACCGAGGTGTACAGCTGGCGCTGGGCGTCGAGCACGTCGACGATATTGCGCGTGCCGACCTGGTAGCCGATTTCCGTGGCTTCCACGGCGCTCTGGTTGGAGATGATCGACTGGCGCCGGGCCTGGACCTGCTCGACATCGGTGTTCACCGCCCGGTGCAGGTTGCGGGTGTTTTCCACCACCTGCCGGCGCAGGGCTTCGCGCTGCTGCTCGCTCTGGCTCAGGCGCGAGTAGGACTCGCGGACCTGGGAGCTGGTCAGGCCGCCGCTGTAGATCGGGATGTTCAGTTGCAGGCCGACGGTGCGTTGTTCGACGTCGCTGCCATAACGCTGGCCCAGCGGGCCGGGGTTGCTGAAGCCGAGGGCGTCGTTGTCGCCTTTCTTGTACTGCGCCACCGCGTCGAGGGTCGGGGCGTGGCCGGCCTTGCGCTGTTTGAGGGTTTCCTCGGCGGCGCTGACCGCGTAGTTGCTGGCCAGCAGGTTGAGGTTCTGCTTGGCCGCGGTGTCGACCCAGGCCTTGGCATCGTTCGGGGTGGGCGCCAGCACCGGCAGGCTGTGGACGATGCCCTGGATCGAGTTGTACTGACGGTTGGTCAGGGTGATCAGGGCTTCGAACGCATCTTCCACCTGGCGCTGGGCGAGGATCCGGTTGGCCCGCGCGGTGTCGTAGCTGGCCTGGGATTGCAGGACGTCGGTCTTGTCCGACAGGCCGACGTCGAAGCGCTCGTTGGACTGGTCCAGCTGGCGCTTGAAGGCGGCTTCTTCGGCCTTGGTCGAGGCCAGGTTGTCCTGGGCGCGCAGGACCGAGAAGTAATTCTCGGCGCTTTGCAGGATCAGGTTCTGTTCGGTGGCTGAAAGTTCGAGCGCGGCTTGTTCGTTGACATCCTTGGCCGCCTGCAGCTGGAACCAGCGGTCGGCGCGGAAAATCGGCTGGGCCAGGGTCGCCTGATACACGTTGCCGCTGCGGGTGGCGGTCATCGACGGTTCGTCGAATTTGGTCCGGGTGTTGCTCATATCGGCGCCGGCCGAAAGGTTGGGCAGCAGGCCGGCACGGGCCTGGGGCACCACTTCCTTGCGGGCGTCATAGTTGGCGCGGGCAGCGGCGAGGTCGGCGTTGTTGTCGACGGCCTCCTGATAGACGCTGACCAGGTCGGTTTTGCTGGTCATGGGCGCTTCTGCTGCCCAGGCCATTCCATTGGACGCACAAGACACGGCGATGGCCAGTGAGAGTTTGCGCAGCATTCGGCGATCCCTAGAGTTGATATTACGAGGATAATTCTGGCGCCAAGGCTAAGTCTCGGGCCTCCGCAGCGTCAAGACTAGACGCTGCCCAGCGAGTGTAGATGCGCCTGCGAAGGGCAACAATCCTGCATTTACGCCATTCATCACGCTGTTTGCCGTGGGGTTGGCGTTCTGTGCCGGCTTTGTCTAGACTTGCCGGGTTCTTGTCGGGGTGCCTTGCTATGAGGCTGAGATCGGATAATCCGGATCCCGTTGAACCTGATCAGGTTAGCGCCTGCGTAGGGAACAAGATTTCTCGTCACCCGGCGAGTCCTCTTGTGCTTCGTCCGGGATGTTGTTCGACAATCGAACAACCCTTGAGCACCAAGCACTGCACCAGCTGGTATTGGCCCCTGGCCCCAGCCTTGGCTGCGTCCGTTCGTGACAGGTTCGCTCCGACAAAAATCCACTGCCTGGATGCCGTCTGGAGAGCCCGTGATGACCATAAAAGCAAAAAACGCGATCAACCTGAGTGACTCGGCCAAGGTCGATGAGCAGTCGGTTCAGCCCTTTACCCGCTCGCAAAAAATCTACGTCCAGGGTTCGCGCCCGGACATCCGCGTGCCGATGCGCGAGATCAGCCTCGACGTGACCCCGACCGACTTCGGCGGCGAGATCAACGCCCCGGTCACCGTCTACGACACCTCCGGCCCCTACACCGACCCCAACGTGGTGATCGACGTGCGCCAAGGCCTGGGCGATGTGCGTTCGGCCTGGATCGACGACCGTGGCGACACCGAGCGCCTGGCCGGCCTGAGCTCCAACTTCGGCCAGGAGCGCCTCGCCGATCCCGAACTGACCAAGCTGCGTTTCGCCCACGTCAACAACCCGCGCCGCGCCAAGGCCGGGGCCAACGTCAGCCAGATGCACTACGCGCGCAAGGGCATCATCACCGCCGAGATGGAATACGTCGCCATCCGCGAAAACATGAAGCTGCAAGAAGCCCGCGCCACTGGCCTGCTCGATCAGCAGCACGCCGGCCACAGCTTCGGCGCCAGCATCCCGAAAGAAATCACCCCGGAGTTCGTCCGTGAGGAAATCGCCCGCGGTCGCGCGATCATTCCGGCCAACATCAACCACGTCGAACTGGAACCGATGATCATCGGCCGCAACTTCCTGGTGAAGATCAACGGCAACATCGGCAACAGTGCCCTGGGTTCGTCCATCGAAGAAGAAGTGGCGAAGCTGACCTGGGGCATCCGCTGGGGGTCGGACACCGTGATGGACCTGTCCACCGGCAAGCACATTCATGAAACCCGCGAGTGGATCATCCGCAACTCGCCGGTGCCGATCGGTACCGTGCCGATCTACCAGGCGCTGGAGAAGGTCAACGGCGTGGCCGAAGACCTGACCTGGGAGCTGTTCCGCGACACCCTGATCGAGCAGGCGGAGCAGGGCGTCGACTACTTCACCATCCACGCCGGTGTGCTGCTGCGTTATGTGCCGCTGACCGCCAAGCGAGTGACCGGCATCGTGTCCCGCGGTGGTTCGATCATGGCCAAGTGGTGCCTGGCGCACCACAAGGAAAACTTCCTCTACACCCACTTCGAAGAAATCTGCGAAATCATGAAGGCCTACGACGTCAGCTTCTCGCTGGGCGACGGCCTGCGTCCGGGCTCGATCGCCGACGCCAACGACGAAGCGCAGTTCGGCGAACTGGAGACCCTCGGCGAACTGACCAAGATCGCCTGGAAGCATGACGTGCAGTGCATGATCGAGGGCCCGGGCCACGTGCCGATGCAGCTGATCAAGGAGAACATGGACAAGCAGCTGGAATGCTGCGACGAGGCGCCGTTCTACACCCTCGGCCCGCTGACCACCGACATCGCTCCGGGCTACGACCACATCACTTCCGGTATCGGTGCGGCGATGATCGGCTGGTTCGGCTGCGCCATGCTCTGCTACGTGACGCCGAAGGAACACCTGGGCCTGCCGAACAAGGATGACGTGAAGACCGGGATCATCACCTACAAGATCGCCGCGCATGCTGCTGATCTTGCAAAAGGTCACCCGGGGGCGCAGATCCGTGACAACGCCCTGTCCAAGGCGCGTTTCGAGTTCCGCTGGGAAGACCAGTTCAACCTCGGCCTCGACCCGGACACCGCGCGTGCCTACCACGACGAAACCCTGCCCAAGGATTCGGCCAAGGTCGCGCATTTCTGCTCCATGTGCGGGCCGAAGTTCTGCTCGATGAAGATCACCCAGGAGGTCCGCGAGTACGCTGCCAACCAGCGCATCGAAGCGGTGGATGTGGACGTTGCCCAGGGCATGGCGGAGCAGGCCGAGCGCTTCAAGCAGGAAGGCAGCCAACTGTACAAGAAGGTCTGATCCTGCGCTGCCGATCGCCTCGCAAGGGGCGATCTTTCACCGTCCGTAGGAGCGAGGCTTGCCCGCGATAGCGTCGTGTCAGGCACAACGTCATCGCGGGCAAGTCGGATCGCCGCCCGCTCGCTCCTACAGGTGGGTGGTTCCCCAACCCTGTCCCTTCGAGATAGCTCCCCTTGAACACAACCAGCAGTACCTATTCTCCCGGTCTCGCGGTCCCTGCCGAGCGGCGTGTATTCGGCGCGCGCGATCTGTTCTCCCTGTGGTTTTCCCTCGGCATCGGCCTGATGGTGTTGCAGACCGGCGCGCTGCTGGCGCCGGGCCTGGGCCTGGCCGGTGCATTGCTGGCGATCTTTCTCGGTACAGCGGTGGGTGTCCTGCTGCTCGCGGCCGTGGGCGTGATCGGCAGCGATACCGGCCTGTCGTCCATGGCAGCTCTCAAGCTCAGCCTCGGTCATCGCGGCGCGAGCCTGCCGGCCTTGCTCAACCTGCTGCAACTGGTGGGTTGGGGGTCGTTCGAAATAATCGTCATGCGCGATGCCGCCAGCCTCTTGGGCAGCCGCGCATTCAACGAAGGCAGCCTGCTGGCCAACCCGCTGCTGTGGACGCTGTTCTTCGGTGCCCTGGCGACCCTGCTCGCGGTCAGCGGGCCGCTGACCTTCGTGCGTAAAATCTTGCGCAAGTGGGGCATCTGGCTGCTGTTGGCGGCGTGCCTGTGGCTGACCTGGAACCTGTTCGCCAAAGCCGATCTTGCCGCGCTCTGGGCCCAGGCCGGCGACGGTTCGATGCCGCTCGGCGTGGGCTTCGACATCGCTATCGCCATGCCGCTGTCGTGGCTGCCGCTGATCGCCGACTACTCGAGATTCGGCAAGCGCGCCCGCAACGTCTTCGGCGGTACGGCCCTGGGGTTTTTTATCGGCAACCTGTGGCTGATGAGCCTGGGCGTGGCCTACACCCTGGCCTTCGCGCCGAGCGGCGAAGTCAATGCATTGCTGCTGGCGCTGGCCGGCGCGGGCCTGGGGATTCCGCTGCTGCTGATCCTGCTGGACGAGTCGGAAAACGCCTTTGCCGATATCCACTCGGCGGCGGTTTCCAGCGGCATTCTGCTGCGTCTGAAAGTCGAGCATCTGGCCCTGGCCATTGGCGTGCTCTGCACCCTGATCGCCTGCCTGGCACCGCTGGCCCAGTACCAGAATTTCCTGCTGCTGATCGGCTCGGTGTTCGCCCCGCTGTTCGGCGTGGTGCTGGTGGATCACTTCATCCTGCGCCGGCGTAGCGCGCAGGTACCGGCCGTGGGCTTGCGCTGGCCGGCATTGCTGGCGTGGCTGGGTGGGGTCAGCGCTTACCACCTGCTGGCCAACTTCTATCCGGAGGTTGGCGCGACCCTGCCGTCACTGGTGCTGGCAGGGCTGCTGCAAGGGCTACTGGGGCGGGCCTTCAGTTACGGCCGGGAAACAGCTCGGACTTGAGGATGCCGTCCAGGCGGTTGTAAGGGATCTTCAGTTCGATGTGGCCCAGGGCGTAAGGCGCGATCACCGAGACGTTGTACTTGAGGATCACGCCGCCGTAGGTCAGGGCCACGTTCGGGGTTTTCTGGAAGGGCCAGGTCTTGATGAACTCGGGCTCCTGGTCCAGCTTGGTGCTGATCAGCCAGCTGTTGTGGGCCACCTGGGCGGCCTTCCAGAATGCGGCTTCCTGGCCCGGGCGCAGCATGTCGCTCAGCGTCAGTTCCTTGTGCTGCTCGCGGGAGTAGTTGATGAAGCCGCGGCCGGGCGTGCCGTGAGCGCCGCCGGTGTCCAGGTAGCTGGCCAGTTCGATGATCACCAGGCCGTCATGCTGTTCCCGTACCTTGGCTTGCAGGTACATGCTGTTGCGGCTCGGGGCCTCGCGCAGGAACTGCTCCCGATAGGCGCCCAGTGTGGCGGGAACGGCCTGGTCCGGCGCGGTGCGGGTCATCTGCAGCAGGCGCTTTTCAATCAGTGCATCCAGCTGCGGTTCGTCGGCGAAGTGCACGGTGTCGATGTTGACCAGCGGGCAGTCCTGGTTGCCGCAGCCGGGCTTGATCTGTTCCGACTTGTCGCTGGTGCTTTGCAGGGGCTTTTGATGGCTGGGTTGGAACAGGCTTTGGCAGGCGCCCAGGGTCAGGGCCAGGCAAGCCACGGAAGCGATTTTAAGAAGCGACATGTGCGTCCTTGATAAACCAGAGGTAGGCAAAAGTTACCGGCTTCGACTGCCTGCGGGGCAATCAGTTCGCCACTAAGCTCAATAGAGACAATTAGATTCGCTTTGCCCCCTTGCCGTCTATCCCGCTGATGGCAAAGGGGCTGCATCGGCGGCCGCCAGCGCGTTAGGATGGCGCGAAGTCGAGGGGGAGCCTCGGATCGGACAGCAGGATACGAGGAGTGTTATGACGGACTTTGCCAACGCCACGCCGACCGCCATCGAGATCGTTCGGCGCGAAAAGTGCTACCAGGGTTTTTATCAGCTCGACCGCGTGCACCTGCGCCACGAACTGTTCGCCGGGGGCATGGGGCGCGAGATCAGTCGTGAAATATTTGTGCGTCACGATGCTGTCTGCGTACTGCCGTACGATCCGCAACGCGACGAGGTGGTGCTGATCGAGCAGTTTCGCGTCGGCGCCATGGGGAAAACCGCGAACCCTTGGCTGATCGAACTGGTCGCCGGTCTGATCGACAAGGAGGAGCAACCGGAAGAAGTTGCTCACCGCGAGGCGCAGGAGGAAGCTGGACTGACCTTCTCCGCGCTGTGGCCGATGCTCCAGTATTTCCCGTCGCCGGGGGGCAGTACCGAATTCGTGCATCTGTACCTGGGGCGCTGCGACAGCAGCGGTGCCGGTGGCCTGCACGGGTTGGCGGAGGAGGCGGAAGATATTCGCGTGTCGGTCTGGGCTTTCGAGGACGCACTGCAGGCGGTAAGGGATGGGCGGATTTCCAACGCGGCGAGCATTATTGCCTTGCAATGGCTGGCTTTGAACCGCGTTGAAGTGAGGGGGTTATGGTCGTAGTGAACAAAGCGCGCGATCGCTACCGGGTCGACCTCGTGGGGCTGCAAGCGTCCTGCGAGGCCAACTATGCCCGGCTGATGCGCCTGTTGCCCGACATGCGCAACCAGCCGGTGGCGCGGCGGATCGCGGTGACCCAGGGCGAGCAGATGCTCGGCGTGCTGGCGCTGGAGGTGCTGCAGGCCTGTCCTTACACCACCACCCTGCAGGTGCGCCAGGAACACAGCCTGCCCTGGTTGCCGGTGCCGCAACTGGAAGTGCAGGTCTACCATGACGCGCGCATGGCCGAGGTCATCAGTGCCGAGCATGCCCGGCGCTTTCGGGGCATCTACCCCTATCCGAATGCCTTCATGCACCAACCGGACGAGAAGGCCCAGCTCAATGTGTTCCTCGGTGAGTGGCTGAGCCACTGCCTGGCTTGCGGTCATGAATTCGAGGCCGTGCGTTAGATGTGAACTGCGTCCGGTTCGGCGGTTTCCTCTTTTGAAATTCCCCCAGCATAATTGCCCCCATTCCTCACTTCCCGTGACACGCCCTGGGAGGCCGTCTTGCCGAGCGTATCCACTCTGACCCCCAACGATTCCGTGTTGCTGGTGCAGCTATCCGACAGCCACCTGTTCGCCGAAGCGGACGGCACGCTGCTGGGCATGAAGACCCGCGACAGCCTGCAGCGGGTGATCGACCTGGTGCTGGAACAGCAACCGCGGATCGACCTGATGCTGGCCACGGGCGATCTGTCCCAGGACGGTACGCTGGAGTCCTACCAGCGGTTTCGCGACATGACCCGGCAGATCCCGGCGCCGGCGCGCTGGATTCCCGGCAACCACGACGAGCCGCAGGTCATGGCCCAGGCGGCGCTCCAGAGTGCGTTGCTGGCGCCGGTGGTGGACATCGGCAATTGGCGGATCACCTTGCTCGACTCGGCCGTGCCGGGTTCGGTGCCGGGGTATCTGCAGGACGAACAACTGGAGTTGCTCGCCCGTGCCCTGAGCGAGGCCCCCGAGCGCCATCATCTGGTGTGTCTGCACCATCATCCGGTGTCCATCGGCTGTGCCTGGATGGAACCCATCGGCCTGCGCAACTCGCAAGCGCTGTTCGCCGTGCTGGAGCGTTTTCCCCAGGCGCGCGCGGTGCTCTGGGGCCACGTGCATCAGGAGATCGACCGCCGGCAGGGGCCTCTGCGCCTCCTGGCATCGCCTTCGACCTGCATTCAGTTCGAGCCGGGCAGTGAGGACTTCAAGGTCGGCGACACCGCGCCGGGATACCGCTGGTTGCGCCTGCTGCCCGACGGCGGCCTGGAGACCGGTGTCGAGCGGGTCACCGGCTTCGACTTCCAGATCGATTACGGCAGCAACGGCTACTGATTGCGCGCCCTGGTCGCGGCCCGCGGCAGCAGGACAAAGGGATACACCTGAACACAAGTCAAGCGGCGATACACCCTGTAAACTGCGCCTTTTTGCACGGGGCAAAGGGAGTGCGCATGTCCGGTTCGATCCTGTATATCCATGGCTTCAACAGCGCACCGGCGTCGAAGAAGGCCAGCCAACTGATCAGCGTCATGGCGGCGCTCGGCCGCGGCGAACAGCTGCGGGTGCCGGCCCTGCATCACCATCCGCGCGAGGCCATTGGCCAGCTGGAACAGGCGATCGCCGAACTCGGGCGGCCACTGCTGGTCGGCAGCTCGCTCGGCGGCTACTATGCGACTCACCTTGCCGAGCGCCATGGCCTGAAAGCCCTGCTGATCAACCCCGCGGTCAGTCCGCACCGGATGTTCGACGGTTTTCTGGGCACGCAGACCAACCTCTACACCGGGGAAACCTGGGAACTGACCCATGACCATGTGACGGCCCTGGCCGAGCTGGAAGTGTCGGCGCCCCAGGATCCGCAGCGGTTCCAGGTCTGGCTGCAGACAGGTGACGAGACGCTGGACTATCGCAGTGCCCAGCTGTATTACCGAGCCTGTGCCTTGCGCATCCAGGCCGGCGGCGACCATAGTTTCCAGGGCTTCGCCGGACAAATGCCGGCGTTGTTGAACTTTGCCGGCATCGGTCCGGATCAGTACCAGGCGATCGATTTCACCTCGCTGTGAACCCTCGCTTCTATTTCATTGAACGACTAACGACGAGACCCCATGGCCACTCCCAGCGCTAGCTCTTATAACGCAGACGCCATCGAAGTCCTCTCGGGCCTCGACCCGGTGCGCAAACGCCCGGGCATGTACACCGACACCACCCGGCCGAACCACCTCGCCCAGGAAGTCATCGACAACAGCGTCGACGAAGCCCTGGCGGGGCACGCGAAGTCGATCCAGGTCATCCTGCATGCCGACCACTCCCTGGAAGTGTCCGACGACGGCCGTGGCATGCCGGTGGACATCCACCCCGAAGAAGGCGTGTCCGGCGTCGAGCTGATCCTCACCAAGCTCCATGCGGGTGGCAAGTTTTCCAACAAGAACTACCAGTTCTCCGGCGGTCTGCACGGGGTGGGTATTTCCGTGGTCAACGCCCTGTCGACCCAGGTGCGGGTGCGGGTCAAGCGCGACGGCAACGAATACCAGATGACCTTCGCCGACGGTTTCAAGGCCACCGAACTGGAAGTGGTCGGCAGCGTCGGCAAGCGCAACACCGGGACCAGCGTGTACTTCGCCCCGGACCCGAAATACTTCGATTCGCCGAAATTCTCCGTCAGCCGCCTCAAGCACGTGCTCAAGGCCAAGGCCGTGCTGTGCCCGGGGCTGCTGGTCAGCTTCGAAGACAAAGGCACCGGCGAGAAGGTCGAGTGGCATTACGAAGACGGCCTGCGCTCCTATCTGGTAGACGCGGTCAGCGAATTCGAACGCCTGCCGGCCGAGCCTTTCTGCGGCAGCCTGGCGGGTAACAAGGAAGCGGTGGACTGGGCGCTGCTGTGGTTGCCGGAAGGCGGCGACAGCGTGCAGGAAAGCTACGTCAACCTGATCCCGACCGCCCAGGGCGGTACCCACGTCAACGGTTTGCGCCAGGGTCTGCTGGACGCCATGCGCGAGTTCTGCGAGTTCCGCAACCTGTTGCCGCGGGGCCTGAAACTGGCGCCGGAAGACGTCTGGGAGCGTATCGCTTTCGTCCTGTCGATGAAGATGCAGGATGCGCAGTTCTCCGGCCAGACCAAGGAACGCCTGTCGTCCCGGGAAGCCGCCGCTTTCGTCTCGGGTGTGGTCAAGGATGCGTTCAGCCTGTGGCTCAACGCCAACCCCGAGCAGGGCATGCAGCTGGCGGAGCTGGCCATCAGCAACGCCGGTCGTCGCTTGAAGGCCAGCAAGAAGGTCGAGCGCAAGCGCATCACCCAGGGCCCGGCGCTGCCCGGCAAGCTGGCGGACTGCGCCGGCCAGGACCCGATGCGTTCCGAGCTGTTCCTGGTGGAAGGCGATTCCGCCGGCGGTTCGGCCAAGCAGGCGCGGGACAAGGAATTCCAGGCGATCCTGCCGTTGCGCGGCAAGATCCTCAACACCTGGGAAGTCGATGGCAGCGAAGTCCTGGCCAGCCAGGAAGTGCACAACATCGCCGTGGCCATCGGGGTCGACCCGGGCGCCGAGGACATGAGCCAGCTGCGCTACGGCAAGATCTGCATCCTCGCCGACGCCGACTCCGACGGCCTGCACATCGCCACCTTGCTGTGTGCCTTGTTCGTCCAGCATTTCCGCCCACTGGTGGATGCCGGCCACGTCTACGTGGCGATGCCGCCGCTGTACCGCATCGACCTGGGCAAGGAAATCTACTACGCCCTCGACGAAGCCGAGCGCGATGGCATTCTCGACCGCCTGGTGGCCGAGAAGAAGCGTGGCAAGCCGCAAGTCACCCGATTCAAGGGCCTGGGCGAAATGAACCCGCCGCAGTTGCGCGAAACCACCATGGACCCCAACACCCGGCGCCTGGTGCAGTTGACCCTCGGCGACGACTACGCCGCGACGTCGGAAATCATGGACATGCTGCTGGCGAAGAAGCGCGCCGGCGACCGCAAGACCTGGCTCGAATCCAAGGGCAACCTGGCCGGGGTTCAGGTCTGATGCGCAGAGGCCTGGCCCTGGCGTTACTGCTGTTGGCAGGCTCGGCGATGGCCGATGCCGTGCCCGAGTTGAAGTTGCTGGCCGAGCATCCGGTGGACGGCATGCGCGGCGGCAACCTGTCGGGGCTGGCGCAGTGCGGCAAGGAGCTGTGGACGGTCTCCGACCGGGACGACGATCAGATCTATCGGCTCGATACCGGCGACCGCGTCTGGCAGGCCGAAACCGTGCGCATCGACGTCCCGCCGGTGCCGGACAGCGGCTTGCCCTGGGGCCTGAGTTCGCGCACCTGGGCGGCTTCGTTCGTGCGCGGCGGCGACCTGGATTTCGAAGGTATCAGCTGCGACAGCGCTGGTAACAAGTATGTGGTCAGCGAGTCCCACGCGACGGTGTTGCAGCTGCCGCCGACGGGGCCGGCCGCCTGGCTGAAGATCTCGCCGATCATGGTGCGCGAGGCGCGGGCCAGCGGCATGTTGCTGCACTTCAACGCGCTGTTCGAAGGCCTGGCGGTCAACCCGGCCGGCGACAGGATCTGGCTGGCCGCCGAGCGCGAGCGTCGCGGGCTGCTGCTGATCAAGCGCCAGCAGAGTGTCTGGGACTGCGACGGCGGCTGTGTACTGCTCAGCGAAGCCGGGCTGGAAATGCAGCCGCCGCAAATGCCCAAGGCCAAGGCGGTGTCCCGGGATTTCGCCGACCTGTCGTTGTTCGACGGCAAGTTGTTCACCCTTGAGCGCAACGCGTTTCAGCTGTGTCGTCGGGATCCCTTGACCGCCAAGGTCGAGCGTTGCTGGTCGTTTGCCGCCGAGGCCTTGCAGGAACACCGGCGTTATCCACAGGCCTATGGCCTGACCGAGGCCCTGGTGGTGGATGCCGAAGGCGCCTGGATCGGTGTGGATAACAACGACGGGGCCCGGGCCGACGGCGAAAAACGCCCGATCGTCTGGCGCTTCGCCGCGCCCGAGGGCGGTTGGAGTGCCAAGCTCTGAGCCAGCAGCTACCGGGTAAACGTGCCGGACGCGTGCTGCTGGTGCTGGCCTGGGGCGCCGGGCTGTTCCTGGCGACACGGTTTTTCAGCGAGTGGGAACAGCGTCAGGAAAACCCCAACGCTGTCGTCACTTCGCAACAGCACGAGGGTTACATCGAAGTGAAACTGGTCGGCAACGGCCAGGGGCATTTCGTCGCCAGCGGCCGGATCAACGGCCAGCCGGTGGAGTTCATGCTCGATACCGGAGCGACCGATGTGTCGATCCCGTCCGGACTGGCCAAGCGTCTTGGCCTGGAGAAGGGCGCGCCCGTGACCCTGAGTACCGCCAATGGTCGCAGCGAGGGTTATCGAACCCGCCTCGACCGCCTGCAACTGGGCGATATCGTCCTGCGGGATGTCCGCGCGCTGGTCGCGCCGGGCCTGGGTGGCGAGCAGGTGTTACTGGGCATGAGCGCCTTGAAAAAACTTGAGTTTACCCAGCGTGGCGGCACCTTGCTGCTGCGCCAGACAACGAAATGATGAGGCCCGCATGAGCGACTCCCTGGATCTCAGCCTGGATGGCGTAGAACGCCGATCACTGGCTGATTTCACCGAAAGTGCCTACCTCCACTACTCCATGTACGTGATCATGGACCGTGCTCTGCCGCATATCGGCGACGGCCTGAAACCGGTACAGCGGCGTATCGTCTACGCCATGAGTGAGCTGGGGCTGGACGCCGATTCCAAGCACAAGAAGTCGGCCCGTACGGTCGGTGACGTGCTCGGTAAGTTCCACCCCCACGGCGACTCGGCCTGCTACGAAGCCATGGTGCTGATGGCGCAGCCGTTCAGCTACCGCTACACCCTGGTGGATGGCCAGGGCAACTGGGGTGCACCGGACGATCCCAAGTCCTTCGCCGCCATGCGTTATACCGAGGCGCGCCTGTCGCGCTACTCCGAAGTCCTGCTCAGCGAGCTGGGCCAGGGCACCGCGGACTGGGGGCCGAACTTCGACGGTACCCTGCAGGAACCTCTGGTATTGCCGGCACGTTTGCCGAATATCCTCCTCAATGGCACCACTGGCATCGCCGTGGGCATGGCCACCGACGTGCCACCGCACAACCTGCGCGAAGTCGCCACGGCCTGCGTCCGCCTGCTGGACGAGCCCAAGGCCACGGTCGAGCAGCTGTGCGAGCACATCCAGGGGCCGGATTATCCGACTGAGGCGGAAATCATCACGCCCCGCGCGGACCTGCTGAAAATCTACGAAACCGGTCGCGGTTCGGTGCGCATGCGTGCCGTTTATCGTGTCGAGGATGGTGATATCGTCGTCACCGCGCTGCCGCACCAGGTGTCCGGGGCCAAGGTGCTGGAACAGATCGCCGCGCAGATGCAGGCCAAGAAACTGCCGATGGTCGCCGACCTGCGGGACGAGTCCGACCACGAGCACCTGTGCCGGATCGTGATCATCCCGCGCTCCAACCGGGTCGACCCCGACGAGCTGATGCAGCATCTGTTCGCCACCACCGAGCTGGAATCCAGCTACCGGGTCAACGTCAACATCATCGGCCTGGACGGCAAGCCGCAGTTGAAGAACCTGCGCGCCCTGCTGGTGGAATGGCTGGAGTTCCGCGTGCTGACCGTGCGCCGCCGCCTGCAGTTCCGCCTGGACAAGGTCGAGCGGCGCCTGCACCTGTTGGACGGCTTGCTGATTGCCTACCTCAACCTGGATGAAGTGATCCACATCATTCGTACCGAGGACCAGCCGCGGGCCAAGCTGATCGAGCGTTTCGCCCTGAGCGAAGTGCAGGCCGACTACATCCTCGATACCCGCCTGCGCCAGTTGGCTCGTCTGGAAGAGATGAAGCTGCGCGCCGAGCAGGATGAACTGCTCAAGGAACAGGCCAAGTTGCAGGCCCTGCTCAACAGCGAAGCCAAGCTGAAGAAGCTGGTGCGTAGCGAGCTGCTGCAGGATGCCGAAACCTACGGCGACGACCGTCGTTCGCCGATCGTCGAGCGCGCCGAGGCCAAGGCGCTGTCGGAAAACGAGCTGATGCCCACCGAGCCGGTCACGGTCGTTCTGTCGGAAAAAGGCTGGGTACGCTGCGCCAAAGGGCATGATATCGACGCCACCGGCCTGTCCTACAAGGCTGGGGACGGTTTCAAGACCTCGGCTATCGGGCGTTCCAACCAGTTCGCGGTGTTTATCGACTCCACCGGGCGCAGCTATTCGGTGGCCGCGCACACCTTGCCATCGGCCCGTGGCCAGGGCGAGCCGCTCACCGGGCGCCTGACGCCACCGCCGGGGGCGAACTTCGAATGCGTACTGTTGCCGGACGACGACGCGCTGTACGTGATCGCGTCAGACGCGGGCTACGGTTTCGTGGTCAAGGGCGAGGACCTGCAAGCCAAGAACAAGGCCGGCAAGGCCTTGTTGAGCCTGCCGAACAACGCCAAGGTGCTGTTGCCTCGGCCCGTGAGCGATCGTGAGCAGAACTGGCTGGCCTCGGTGACCACCGAAGGGCGTTTGCTGGTGTTCAAGATCAGCGACCTGCCGCAGCTGGGCAAAGGCAAGGGCAACAAGATCATCGGTATTCCGGGCGAGCGGGTGGCCAGTCGCGAGGAGTTCGTGACCGATATCGCGGTACTGCCGGAGGGCGCGACGCTGGTGCTGCAGGCCGGGAAACGCACGCTGTCACTCAAGGCCGATGATCTCGAGCACTACAAGGGCGAGCGCGGCCGCCGTGGTAACAAACTGCCACGGGGCTTCCAGCGAGTGGATGCGTTATTGGTAGAAGCTCTCAATTGATACGGGCTAGAGCGTCCGATCTGCGATTTAACCGATAGATCGGCGCTACAACACTGGAGTCATGGCGCATATTCACGGATGATATGCGCTTTCAAGCGCCGGCGTGGCTGAGCGTTATTCAGGGTTGCTTTTGAGTATTTGCACTGTGGCTAGCCTTGTGGCCGCCACTTGGATGGGATGATGACTGTTCTGCGCCTTCCTTTGGTTTTCTTGCTCGCTGGCGTTCTTGGCCTGGCGGGTTGCAGCGTACACCAGCCGGTGTCGCTGTATCAGCTGGACAGCGGAAGTCCGGCGCAACCGGCACAAAGCGCCGGTATGGCAGTATTGCTGGGCCCCGTGCTGGTGGCCGACTATCTGCAACGCGAAACCCTGCTGCAACGTCAGAACGACGGCAGCCTGCAGGCTTCGACTGACGGCCGTTGGGCCGGCAGCCTGTCTTCCGACATCGATCAACTGCTGCTGCGCCAGGTCGCCGGCCAGCTGGACAGCCAGCGGGTCGTGCTGGCGCCGGCCAGCACCGGTTTCACCCCGGATGTCCAGGTACTGCTGTCGATCACTCGCCTGGACTCGGGCGCCTCGCAACCGGCGGTTCTCGATGCCCAATGGCGTTTGATCGATCGCCGTGGCCAGGTTCGCGACAACCGTATTGTTCATCTGCAGGAGCAGCATGCGGGCACCACCGCCTCCCAGGTCCAGGCCCAGGGCGTGCTGCTGCAACGCTTGGCCGAGCAGTTGTCCGGGGCGATCAAGCCGCTGGCCAACCAGCCAGCGGTCGCTGAGGTGCCACGCAAGACGGCCCCTGCGCCGGCGGCAAAACCGGTGGAGCATGAGAAGCAGCCGAAGATTCCGATGGCCACGCCTATCCGCACGGATATGGAAGTGTTCCGCTTCTGAGTGTTTTTTCCCGTTCCAGGACAAAGCCCGCTGACCAGCGGGCTTTGTCGTTTCTGGGGACGGGAGCTTGGTAGGTGGGGTGGTGGCGTTCTGGAGACAGTTATCGCGAGCAAGCTCGCCCCAGCAGGGGAGGGCTGTGTGTTTCTGTAGGAGCGAGCTTGCTTGCGATAGGCTGCGCAGCAGCCACAAAAAGCCCGCATCGCTGCGGGCTTTTTGTTGGGCTGGGGCTCTGGTTCAGAGCTTGGCCCGGGTCTCGTGCATCCGCGCCAGTTGCCGCTCCAGCATCGAAGGATAGGGCTCCATCAGGCGCTCGACGCAGCAGGCGCCTTCCGGGCTGGCGATCGGGCGGATACGGGCGCGCTGACGGATCAGGGCGTCGTCGCTGATCTTGCGCTCGACCAGCAGCAGGTTGCGGCTGTGCTGGGACAGCGCCAGGGCGTCCTGGGCGGTTTCGGTCAGCAGCAGATCGATCTGGCTCAGGCCGAACAGCTCTTCGCCCAGGGTCAGGCCGAGCTGCAGTTGCAGGGTGATACCGCTGTCGGCCACTTCGATCTGCAGGGCGTGGCCCAGGGCGCGCAACAGTTCGCCACAGCAGATGGCGTTGGTCAGGTAGTCATCGCCGCTGTCTTCGCTATGGAACAGCATCAGCGTGCTGCCGTCGTTCAGGGTGTGCAGTTCGCTCTGGTACAGCGAGGCGGCCTGGTCGAGGCAATCGCGATAACGGTCCAGCAATTCCGTCAGGCGGGCGCGAGGCAGGCGACGCAGCTGATCCTGGGCGCCCAGTTGCACGGCCAGGACGGCACTGTGCTGCGGCTGTACCGGCACGACGGGTTTTACCAGCGGCTTGACCGCGGTCGCGGTGGATGAGCTGTCGCGAAGATCGGCGAATGGGTCTTCGTCGTCGGACTGGTCTTCTTCGGCGTTGACCACATGCCGTGGGGCGGGCTTGAGCCCGGTGACGGGAGCGCTTTCATCGAAGCTCGGGTCACGCAGGTTGCGTACCTCGAAGCTCGGTTCCGCGTCCTCGGTATCGTCGTAGTCGGTGTCGTCGATCTCGGTTTGCGGTTCCGGCTCGACCTTCTCCGGGGCGAAGCTGGCGTGCAGCTGGCGCGCCAGGTCGCCGATTTCGTCCTGGCGCTGGGTGGCCGGGGTGTGCTCGTCGATGTCCCGCAGCCAGACCCGCAGTTGCAGCAGCGGCGTGGAGATGTGCCGCCCCAGGCGCAGGCTCAAGGCCAGGGCCAAGGCCAGCAGGATGGCGCTGAGAATGCCCATGCTCTGCAGGCTGATGGTCATCGGCTGCTGGAATTGCTCCATGTCCAGGCTGATGCGCAGGTTGCCCGCGGTCACGTCCTGGAAGGTGATCTTGGTCTGGTAGACGCCCTCGGTCTCACCCAGCAGGCTGCTTTTCGGGCGCTGGCCGGCTTCGGCGAGGATGCGGTTGTCCACGCTGTAGATCGCCGCGTGGGCCACCAGCGGGTTCTTGGTCAGGTTGTTCAGCAGCACATTGAGGCTGAGGATGTCGTTGGACACCAACAACTCGGTGGCCGAGGTCGCGGTCTGGGTGGTCAGGCTCTGGCCCAGGGCGTCGGCTTGTTCGTGCATGGCCTGCTTGAATTGCAGGCCCATCACGCAGGCATAGATCACCAGGGCCAGGGCGACCAGGATCACGTTATGGCTGGCGATGCGCAATGCAATCGGTACACGGCGGTGGCGCAGTGCACGGAAGATCAGCAGGAAGAAGTTATCGGTTTTAACTGGCGTGGGCCGGTTCACTGAGCTCGGCTCTTTTGTCCGTGAAGTTGAGGCGCAGTATAGCGACAGGCCCTAGACCGGCAAAGCGCTGGCTGTGCCCGATGGTCACCGAAAGTGGTTAGAATGCGGTTTTTTTCCACCTGCGGGGGTGCGCCTTGCGCGAAATCGTCCTGATAAACATCACTGGTGAAGACCGTCCGGGTCTCACTGCGGCCATTACCGGCGTTCTGGCACAGAGTGGTGTGAACATTCTCGACATCGGTCAGGCGGTGATTCACGACACGCTGTCGTTTGGCATCCTGGTTGAAATTCCGGACAACGAGCAAAGCTCGTCGGTGCTCAAGGACATCCTGTTCACTGCCTATGAGCTGGACCAGCAGGTCCGTTTCACGCCGGTTTCCGAAGAGGACTACCAGCAATGGGTCGGCGGCCAGGGCAAGAAGCGCCATATCGTCACCTTGCTGACCCGCAAGGTCACCGCCGAGCAGCTGCAGCGCGTCAGTTCGATCACCGCCAAGTACGGCCTGAACATCGACCACATCGATCGCCTCTCCGGGCGCATGCCGCTGGACACCCCGGCCGACAAGGGCAAGGGCTGCATCGAGTTTTCCGTGCGTGGCGAAGCGGCCGATCCGCAGGCGCTGCGGGCCGAGTTCCTGAGCGTTGCCCAGGAGCTGAACGTCGATATCGCCTTCCAGGAAGACTCGCTGTTCCGCCGTAACCGCCGCCTGGCGGTGTTCGACATGGATTCGACGCTGATCGAGGCCGAAGTCATCGACGAGCTGGCCAAGGCGGCGGGCGTGGGCGATCGGGTCGCGGAAATCACCGAGCGGGCCATGGCCGGCGAGCTGGATTTCCGCGCCAGCTTCAAGGAGCGCCTGGCCTTGCTCAAGGGCCTGGACATCAAGGTGCTGGACTCCATCGGCGCCTCGCTGCGTCTGACCGAAGGTGCCGAGACGCTGTTCGCCGAACTCAAGCGCCTGGGCTACAAGACCGCGATCCTCTCGGGCGGCTTCACCTACTTCGCCAAGCAGTTGCAGGCCAAGCTGGGGATCGACTACGTATTCGCCAACGAGCTGGAAGTGGTCGACGGCAAGGTGACCGGTGTCGCGGTCGAGCCGATCGTCGATGCTCAACGCAAGGCCGACCTGCTGCGCGAGCTGGCGGCCAAGGAAGGTTTGCGCCTGGAGCAGACCATTGCCGTGGGCGATGGCGCCAACGACTTGCCGATGCTGGCGATTGCCGGTCTGGGCGTGGCTTTCCGTGCCAAGCCGCTGGTCAAGCAGTCCGCCAAGCAGGCGATCTCCACCCTGGGGCTGGATGGCGTGCTTTATCTGCTGGGCTTGCGCGATCGCGACGGCCAGCTCTGAGCCGAACCGCAAGCAAAAAAAACGCCGCGATCCGCGGCGTTTTTTATGTCCAGGTTTTATGCCCGGATATCAGGCCTTGGGCAGGCCCATGCCTTGACCCATCTGGACCGGCGAGCCGGCGGCCAGTGTCTCGGCCCACTGTATCTGGTCCGGACCGAACAGCACGATCGCGGTGGAACCCAGCTTGAAGCGCCCCAGTTCGGCGCCTTTTTCCAGGTGGATCGGCGCGCGGGCAGCTTCGTCGTAGCGCACGGTCTTCAGTTCGCGCTTCGGCGGCGTCACCAGGCCGGCCCAGACGGTTTCGATCGAAGCCACGATCATCGCACCCACCAGCACCACGGCCATCGGGCCGCGCTCGGTATCGAAAACGCACACCACGCGCTCGTTGCGGGCGAACAGTTCCGGCACGTTTTCCGCCGTGGTCTGGTTGACCGAGAAGATCCGCCCCGGCACGTAGACCATTTCCCGCAGGGTGCCGGCCAGCGGCATGTGCACGCGGTGGTAATCCTTCGGCGACAGGTAAACGGTGGCGAAATCGCCGCCCATGAACGGCGCGGCTAGCGCCGAATCGCCACCCAGCAGCTCGAGCACGCTGAAGCTGTGGCCCTTGGCCTGGAATACCCGTCCATGTTCGATCGGGCCAAGCTGGCTGATCGCGCCATCGGCCGGGCTGAGAATCGCGCCCGGTGTCTGGTCCAGCGGCCGGGCGCCGTCTTTCAGGGCGCGGGTGAAGAAGGCGTTGAAGTGCTCATAGGCGGTCAGGTCTTCCACCAGCGCTTGCGACATGTCCACCTGGTAACGCTTGGCGAACCAGGTGGTGAAGGCGTTCTTGAACCAGCGCACGCGGCATTCGGCGATGCAGCCGGCCAGGCGCGACAGCAAGTGGTGGGGCAGCAGGTACTGGCTGAGGATAAACAAACGCTTTTTCATTAACTGTCCTTAAAACCTTAAATCTCTACGGGCGTATCGGGGTGATTGCCCCATTCGCCCCAGGAACCGGCATAGCCTTTGACTCGCGGATAACCGAGCGCCTTGGCCACCAGGTAGGTGAAGCCAGAGCGGTGGTGAGTCTGGCAGTGGGTAATCACTTCTTTGTCTTTGCTGATGCCGAGCTGCTCGAGGATCTGCGGCATATCGCTGCGGATCCGCAGGTGGCGCGCCGGGTCCATGCCCGCGGTCCACTCGAAGTTGATCGCGCCGGGGATGTGCCCACCCTTGGCGGCGAGGACTTTCTCCCCCGAGTACTCCAGCGGGCCGCGGGCATCCCAGATGGCCAGGTCGGCGGCGCCGAGACGGCTTTGCAGGTATTCGCGGGTGGCGGTCGGTTCGTCGTGCAGGGTCAGGGCAACGGGGCCGCCGACAGGTGCCGGCACTTCGCTCGAGACCGGCAGGCCGTCAGCCAGCCAGGCCAGCAGCCCGCCATCCAGGTAGTGGTAGCGCGAGTGCCCGATCACATCCAGCAACCAGATGAAGCGCCCGGCCCAGCCGCCGCCTTCGTCGTCGTAGACCACGTAGACCGCATCCGGGTTATGCCCCAGTTCGCCGAACAGCGCTTCGAGGGTTGTCTGCGACGGCATCAGTCCAGGCGCCGGCGCCTGGCCGAGCTGGGTACGCTTGGGATCGACGAAATGCGCACCGGGAATATGCCCCGCGGCATAGCGGGCGGAACTGGTCAGGTCCACCAGAATCAGTTCGCGGGCGTCGAGGCGAGGGAGCAAGTCGCTCGGTTCGATCACCAGCGGCAAGCCAGAGAAGTCAGACATGTGAGGTCTCCAGGGCACAAAGGGGAGAATTGTAGCGCAAGCGTCAGCGGCTGCGGTTGGTAAAGCTGTGCAGGGCCCTTTCGATGCACTTCGCGGTCTTGCCGAAAGCCTGTACGGAGATGTCCGAGAAGGGTTGGCCACCCTGGTCGGCGACGATCAGCATGATCACCCGGCCGTTGCTGGGGACCGAGCGCAGCAGCAGGTGTTCGCCACGAAACAGCGTGCGCAGGCTATCGGGCAGGCGGGCGGAGAACTGGGCGTTGTTGGCCGGTGTCAGGCGCACTTGCGCCGGGGCTTCCAGCAAGCGCTGCAATACGCTGCTCTGATTGACCGCCAGTGTCAGGCTGGTGGCTGGCGCGGGTAGTCCGGCCACCTGATGCACCCGCAACTGGGTCCGCGTGCGGTCGACCATCAGCAGCATCACCCGGCGCATGCCGCAGGCCACCAGGGCATCGCGGGCCTGGGTGGTCAGGTGCATGGCGTTGCTGAAGCGGCTGGGCTCCTCCAGCAGTTCGCTGCACTGCTTGCGCCATTTGGCCAGGTCTTCGGCACTGAGGCCGGGGACCGGAAGCTCGCCACGATGCGCGCGACGGCAGTCCCAGGGCCAGAGCAGGGCCTCGGCCGGGTGCCACAGGTCGGGCATGCTGTGATGCCGGGCACTCTGCGCGGCTTGCTGGTGCAACTGCTGTTGCAGCTCGTCCAGCGGCATCTGCAGGTACAGGCTGGTGAGGTACTGCCAGCGCATGCAGTGCGGACCGGTCCAGGACTCTTGCGCCGAGAGCGCCAGGGCGTTGGCCAGCAAGACGCTGTTGGCCGGCTGGTTCAGCCAGCGCTGCAAGGTCGGATCGGCATCCAGGCATTGTTGCTGGTGCAGCGGATGGGCGTTGTCGCGGGCGATATGCAGGGCCTTGACCAGGTGGTCCTGCTCGTCGATCAGCAGGCGGTAGCCTTGCTGCACCCAGATCGGCAGATGCCAGATCTCCACCAGCACCTGGCACAGGGCAAGCAGGCTGACGCCGAACAGTTCCTGCTCGACCTGCTGCAGCGGTTCGCCCTTGTGCACGACCCGTAGTTCCCATTCTTCGAGCAGCTTCGGATAGGCCAGTGCCATGGGCCACAGCGGCGAGAGAAACAGCAGGCTGCCCCAGTGAATGTCCTGCCAGAGCCTGGCCAGGCGTCCGGCAAAAAAACCGTTGGCTTGTTGGGTCGCGTGCTGGCTGACCAGTTGCAACTGGCGCAGTCCGGCGGGGATCTGCTGCTCGGGCTGGGCGGGCAGGCGCTCGAGCAACTCTTCGGTACGGGTGAGGCCCAGACGGTTGAGGGCGACTTCCAGGTTCTCGGCCGGCTCGCTCATGCTGCCGTGGGTGTGGCGATTGGCTTCGCGGATCACGCTCAGGGCCAGCGCGGGGCTGTCCTGCATCAGGTCGGCAATGTCGCGCAACGAGCTGCGATTGTCCCGGATGGCCTTGCAAACCCGGTCGTGGCTGGCTTGCGGCACCGGCAGGCGGACCGCATCGAGCAGCTTTACCCAGGCTTCGAGGGAGTTGGGTGCGGTAGTTGGGACTGTCGTTTCATTAGACATGGCTGGGCGCAATTATCGTCTGCTGTGAACACGCCCAGAGCGGGCCAAACTGGCTTTTCGCCTTAACGGCCTATAGTCTGGCGCAGTTTTGCCGATAAGTAGAAGAAGAGTTTTAAGAACTTCCGAATATGACCTTGAACCCGACTCAATAAGTACTTTCCTATCTATGGCTAAAATTATCGGCATCATCGTCGTGTTCGCGAGCGTGCTCGGCGGATACGTGCTTTCTCACGGCAAGATTGCCGCCTTGATCCAGCCTTTCGAGGTCATGATTATCGGCGGCGCCGCGCTGGGGGCGTTCCTGCAGGCGAACCCTGGGCACATGACCATGCACGTGCTCAAGAAGTCCCTGGGGATGTTCGGTTCGCGCTTCTCCAAGACCTTCTACCTGGAAGTCCTGGGGCTGATCTACGAGATCCTCAACAAGAGCCGCCGCGAAGGCATGATGGCGATCGAGGGCGATATCGAAGACGCCGCGGCCAGCCCGATCTTCGCCAAGTACCCGGCAGTGCTCAAGGATGAACGCATGACCGCGTTCGTCTGTGACTACCTGCGCATCATGTCCTCCGGCAACATGGCTCCCCACGAGCTGGAAGGCCTGTTCGACATGGAGCTGTTCAGCCTCAAGGAAGAACTCGAGCACCCGTCCCACGCGGTCAACGGCATCGCCGACGGCATGCCGGGTTTCGGTATCGTCGCGGCGGTACTGGGTATCGTGGTGACCATGGCGTCCCTGGGCGATGGCGACCAGAAGTCCATCGGCCTGCACGTAGGTGCGGCGCTGGTCGGTACCTTCTTCGGTATTCTCGCGGCCTACGGTTTCTTCGGTCCGTTGGCCCACTCCCTGGCCCACGATGCCAAGGAAGAGCTGAACGTCTACGAAGCCATCAAGGCCTCCCTGGTGGCTTCGGCTTCCGGCATGCCGCCATCGCTGGCGGTGGAGTTCGGGCGCAAGGTTCTGTACCCGGCGCACCGTCCGAGCTTCGCCGATCTGGAACAAGCGGTTCGCGGTCGCTAAGCCATGGAAAACAATCAGCCGATTATCATCAAGCGCGTCAAGCGCTTTGCCGGCGGGCATCACGGCGGGGCGTGGAAGATCGCCTTCGCCGACTTCGCCACAGCGATGATGGCGTTCTTCCTGGTGCTGTGGCTGTTGTCCACCGCGACCCCGGAACAGAAGATCGCCATTGCCGGTTACTTCAAGGACCCGATCGGCTTCTCGGAAAGCGGCACGCCCTACATCATCGACCTGGGCGGTTCTCCCGAGCTGGCCCCGGACAACACGCTCAATCCCGAGATCAAGTCGCAGCCGCAGCCAGACAAGGTCACGGTGGACACCGATCAGGTCGAGAACATGGCCGAGCAGGTTGAAAGAGAGCGTCTGGAACTGTTGCTCCAGGAGCTGCAGAACAAGGTCGAAGAAAACCCGCAGTTGCAGAAGTTCAAGGACCAGATCCTGTTCGAGATCACCCCGGACGGCCTGCGTATCCAGATCATCGACTCGGAAAACCGGCCGATGTTCGACTCCGGCAGTGCGCGCCTGAAGCCGTACTTCGAGGACATCCTGCTGGCCATGGCCGACACCATCAAGGCGGTGCCGAACAAGATCAGCATCAGCGGTCACACCGATGCCAAACCTTATGCGGGGACTGGCGATTTCGGTAACTGGGAGCTTTCGGCCAACCGCGCCAACGCCGCGCGTCGCGCGCTGGTGGCGGGCAGTTATCCGGACGCCCAGGTGGCGCGTGTGGTGGGTTATGCCTCGTCGTCGCTGTTCGATCGCAAGGATCCGTTCAACCCGGTCAACCGGCGTATCGACATCGTGGTGCTGACCAAGAAGGCCCAGCGTGCGATCGAGGGTGAAGGTGCTCCCGAGGCTCCAGCACCGACCCAGGGCCAGGGGGCTCCGGGTGAAGTGCCAGCCGATCCGAACGCCTTGCCGCCAGAGCAGGAGCCATTGCCGGCCCATGAATTGCGCGAGCGTTTGAATCTCTTCGAGGATGTTGCGCCGAAGACCGAAGGGGCAGGCGCGGCGGTGCCTGCACCTGCACCTGCACCTGCACCTGCCGCCGCACCTCCAGCGGCACGCTGACCCACAAGCAACAGTGCTGCATAAAAAAGGCCGCGATCATCGCGGCCTTTTTGTTTGTGCGGGGTGCTGCCTATTAATAGCTGTTGTCCGGCAGGCTGGCGATGATCGAGCGGTAGCTGTTCATCCGTTGTTGCTGGATCCGGCCGTCTTCCAGGGCCTTGAGCAGGGCGCAGCCCGGTTCGCGGTCATGTTTGCAGTCGCGGAAGCGGCAGGTGCCCAGCAGGTCGTTGAACTCGATGAAGCCCGCTTCGACATCGGCGCGGCTGACGTGGCCCAGGCCGAATTCGCGAATCCCCGGGGAGTCGATCAGCTCGCCGCCGCCCGGGAAGTGGAACAGGCGCGCGGTGGTGGTGGTGTGGGTGCCCTGGCCGGAGAGCTCCGACAGGGGACCGACGCGGGTTTCCACCTCCGGCAGCAGGCTGTTCACCAACGACGACTTGCCCACGCCGGACTGACCGACGAACACGCTGATCCGCCCGTCCAACTGCGCTTGCAGCTGTTCCATGCCGTTGCCGTGGTGAGCCGAGACTTCCAGCACCGGATAGCCCAACTGCCGATAGACCGCCAGCAAGGCGTTCAGGGCCGGGGCATTGTGCTCGTCGATCAGGTCGAACTTGTTGAGCAGCAGCAGCGGGCGGATGCCGGCATGTTCGGCCGCGACCAGGTAACGGTCGATCAGGTTGGCGTGGGGCTCGGGCAGTGGGGCGAAGACGATCACGATCATGTCGACGTTGGCGGCGACCGGCTTGAGCTGGCCGCGGCTGTCCGGGCGGCACAGCTCGGTGTGGCGCGGCAGTTGCGCGACGATCACCCCGATGCCCTGGTTGCCCGGGCGCCAGACCACCTGATCGCCGGTGACCAGCGCTGGCAGGTTGGCGCGCAGGTAGCAGCGGAACACCTGGCCGGCCAGTTCGCCTTCGCGCGCCTCGACCTCGACCTGGACACCGAAGTGGGCGATCACCAGGCCGGTCTGTTCGGGGCCGAGATCGCCGCCTTCCAGTGCTTCCACGGCGGAGGATTCACGTTTGGCGGCGCGGGCGGCGCGCTCGCCTTGAATCTTTTCGATGCGCCAGTTTTGGCGGCGATTGAGCTGGCGTTTGGCCATTGGTGTTCCGTGTCGATAATGCGGCGGTTAGGTAAAACGGCCGCGAGTTTAGCACGCCAGCAGGCCCCTCTAGGCTAAACTGCGCAACTACGCCGAGGAGCCGACACATGCAAAACCCGCAGAATCTGATCTGGATCGATCTGGAAATGACCGGTCTGAACCCTGACACCGACGTCATCATCGAGATGGCGACCATCGTCACCGATAGCAACCTCAATACCTTGGCTGAAGGACCGGTCATCGCCATCCACCAGAGCGATGAAATTCTCGCCGGCATGGATGAGTGGAACACCCGCCAGCACGGCGGCTCGGGGCTGACCCAGCGCGTGCGTGAAAGCCGTATCAGCATGGCCGAGGCGGAAGCGCAGACCATCGCGTTCCTGGAACAGTGGGTGCCCAAGGGCAAGTCGCCGATCTGTGGCAACAGCATCTGCCAGGACCGGCGTTTCCTGTATCGCCATATGAAGGCGCTGGAAAGCTACTTCCACTACCGCAACCTGGACGTTTCCACCCTCAAGGAACTGGCTGCCCGCTGGGCGCCGGACGTGCGCGACAGCTTCAAGAAAGGCAGTACCCACCTGGCCCTGGACGACATCCGCGAGTCCATCGCCGAGTTGCAGCATTACCGCAAGCACTTCATCAAGCTCTGATGGTTCGGCGTTGAACCTATCGCGGGCAAGCCTCGCTCCTACAGATCACGCGTACCTGTAGGAGCGAGGCTTGCCCGCGATGGGGTGATGCGCTTTTTCAGGCGGAATGCCGGCGCGCCCTCTTTTGGTGCCCAGGCGATCTGAGTAGACTGCGCGCCTTTGCGTAAGGACCGCCATCATGCTGCTGATGCTTTACCTGATTGCCATTACCGCCGAAGCCATGACTGGCGCCTTGTCTGCCGGGCGTCGCGGCATGGACTGGTTCGGCGTGGTGTTGATCGCCTGCGTCACGGCCCTGGGTGGCGGTTCGGTGCGCGACGTGCTGCTGGGGCATTACCCGCTGACCTGGGTCAAGCACCCGGAATACCTGGTACTGACCTCGGTTGCCGCCCTGGTGACGATCTTTATCGCGCCGCTGATGCGCCACCTGCGTTCGCTGTTCCTGGTGCTCGACGCCGTGGGGCTGGTGGCCTTCACCCTGATCGGTTGCATGACCGCCCTGGAGATGGGCCATGGCATGCTGGTGGCCTCGGTCAGTGGGGTTATCACCGGGGTGTTCGGCGGCATCCTGCGGGACATCTTCTGCAACGATATTCCGCTGATCTTCCGTCGCGAGCTGTATGCCAGCGTCTCGTTCGCCGCGGCCTGGTGCTACATGCTCTGCATCTATCTGCAATTGCCCGGCGAGCAGTCGATCCTGATCACCCTGTTTGGCGGTTTTCTACTGCGCCTGCTGGCGATCCGTTTTCACTGGGAAATGCCCAAGTTCGTCTACAACGACGAGCATTGACGGCTGGCGTGCTGCTGCAGCGCCCATTCCACGTGTTCGCGCACCAGTTCCGAGGGGTAGTCCCGGCGGGCTTTCAGGGCTTCCAGCACCGGGATGCTCGACGGCGCGTTGCCCAGCCCCACCGCCAGGTTGCGTAACCAGCGCTCGTAACCGGCGCGGCGTAGCGGCGAGCCTTCGGTGCTGCTGAGGAATTTCTCCTCGTCCCACATGAACAGTTCGGCCAGTTCGGCATTGTCGAGGTTGTGCCGCGGCTGGAAATCGCCTTCGCCGGAAGGGCGGGCGAAGCGGTTCCACGGGCAGACGATCTGGCAGTCGTCACAGCCGAATACCCGATTGCCGATCAGCGGGCGCAGGTCCTCGGGAATGGCGTTTTTCAGTTCGATGGTCAGGTACGAGATGCAGCGTCGGGCGTCCAGGACATAAGGACCGACGAAGGCCTTGGTCGGACAGATGTCCAGGCAGGCGCTGCAACGGCCGCAATGCTCGGTGGCGTGGGGCTCGTCCACCGGCAGGGGCAGGTCGACGAACAGTTCGCTGAGGAAGAAGTAGCTGCCGGCCTTGCGGTTGAGGACCAGGGTGTTCTTGCCGATCCAGCCGAGCCCGGCCTGTTCGGCGATGGCCTTTTCCAGTACCGGGGCGCTGTCGACGAAGGCGCGGTAGCCGAACGGACCGATTTCCTTCTGGATGCGCTCGGCCAGTTGCTGCACGCGCTTGCGGATCAGCTTGTGGTAGTCGCGGCCCAGGGCGTAGCGCGACACATAGGCCTTTTCCGGCTGGGCCAGGCGCTGGGCCATCTGGGTATCGCCGGGCAGGTAATCCATGCGCAGCGACACCACGCGCAGGGTGCCGGGCACCAGTTCGTCCGGATGGGAACGTTTGCTGCCGTGGGCGCCCATGTAGTCCATCTCGCCGTGGTAGCCCGCCTCGAGCCAGCGCTCCAGATGCTGCTCATGCTCGGCCAGGTCCAGGCCGCTGATGCCGACTTGCTGAAAGCCCAGCTCGCGCCCCCAATCCTTGATCGATTGGGCGAGGGTGGACAGATCGGTGGTAATGGCAGGCATGAGGCGAGAGAAACCGGGGCTGAGGTGCGTATAATTCTGCCAGACATCGGAGCCCGAAGACGCATGCCGCAGACAAAACACCCGTTACCCGACATTCAGTTGCTGACGCCTGGCGCCTTGCCGCGGCTCGAGGCCCGTTCGCCAAGTGCCCATAAAGGCCAGTTCGGGCACCTGTTGCTGATCGGCGGCGATCGCGGTTTTGGCGGCGCGGCCCTGCTGGCCGCGGAGAGTGCCTTGCGCAGCGGCGCCGGGATGGTGTCCCTGGCCACCCGCGGCGAACACGTTCCCGCGGCGTTGGCGCGGGTTCCGGAGGTCATGGCGCTGGGCACCGATTCGGCCAACCAGTTGATGGGCTTGCTGGATCAGGCTTCGATCATCGTGGCGGGGCCGGGTCTGGGGCAGGCGGCCTGGGGGCGCAGCCTGTTGTCCGCCGCGGCCAATGCGCCGCGGCCCCAGGTCTGGGACGCCGATGCGCTCAATCTGCTGGCCAAGGGCGGTCTGGCCTTGCCCGCTGACAGCGTAATCACCCCACACCCAGGGGAAGCCGCACGTCTGCTCGGCATCACTACCGCGCAGGTACAGGCGGATCGCCCGGCGGTCGCTCGGGCCCTGAGCAAAAAATACACAGCCGTTGCCGTCCTCAAGGGCGCCGGGAGCCTGATCGCCAGCCCCGATGGGCGCCTGGCCCGTTGCGGTCGGGGGCATCCGGCCATGGCCACGGCCGGGCTGGGGGATGTGCTGGCCGGTCTGGTCGGGGCGTTGCTGGCCCAGGGGATGCCGGCGTTCGATAGCGCTTGCCTTGCGGTCTGGCTGCATGCCGTCGCCGGCGAGCATCAAGGTAAATTGGGCCGGGGGCTGGCGGCCAGCGATCTGATTCCGGCCATTCGTCAGTTGCTGGAGGAGCAGTCACCGTGTCTGAAATAACCCTGTATCTGGCGGACGAAAACGCCATGGTTGCCTTTGGTGCGCGTCTGGCGCAGGTCACCCAGGGGGTGGGCGTGATCTTTCTGGAGGGCGACCTGGGGGCGGGGAAGACCACGCTGTCTCGGGGGCTCATCCGTGGCCTGGGGCATGCCGGCGCGGTGAAAAGTCCGACCTTTACCCTGGTCGAGCCTTACGAGATCGGCGAAGTGCGGGCTTTTCACTTCGATCTTTACCGTCTGGTCGACCCTGAAGAGCTGGAGTTTCTCGGTATCCGCGACTACCTCGAGGGGGATGCGCTGTGCCTGATCGAGTGGCCCCAGCGTGGTGCAGGCTTTTTGCCAAAGCCGGACCTGACCATTACCATTAGCCCGCATAACAGCGGGCGTTCTCTGCATTTGTCGTCGCAAGGCCCGCGAGGCGAGTCCTGGTGTGCCGCTTTGGCGTTGGAATTCAAATAATTGATGGGGTTAGGTATGCGCATTCGCGCGTTGGTTGCTGTCGTAGGACTGTTGCTTACGGCATTGGCCGTCGACGCTCTGGCTGCTACACAGGTCCGCAGCGTTCGCCTGTGGCGGGCGCCGGATAACACGCGGCTGGTCTTCGACCTGTCCGGTCCGGTCCAGCACAGCGTCTTCACCCTGACGGCCCCCGATCGTCTGGTGATCGATATCAACGGCGCGACCCTCGGCGGGCCGCTGAATGTCGCCACGGCGAACACGCCGATCACCGCCATGCGTTCGGCCCAGCGCACGCCGACCGACTTGCGGGTGGTCATCGACCTGAAAAAGGCCGTCACCCCCAAGAGTTTCACCCTGGCGCCCAACGCCCAATACGGTAACCGCCTGGTGGTCGACCTGTTTGACAACCCGGCTGACGCTGCGCCGACCCCACCGCCGACGCCGAATGTCGCGACCGTGCCGGCCGTGCCGGTGGCGCCGAACAAACCCGAGATCAAGCTGCCACCGGCGCCGGCCGGCAAGCGCGATATCGTCGTGGTCATCGATGCCGGCCACGGCGGCGAAGACCCGGGGGCTTCCGGCTCTCGCGGCCAGCATGAGAAAGACGTCGTGCTGGCCATCGCCCGTGAGTTGCAGCGTCAGGTCAACGGCCTGAAAGGCTTCCGTGCCGAGCTGACCCGTACGGGTGACTACTTCATTCCATTGCGTGGCCGTACCGAAATCGCCCGCAAGAAGGGCGCGGACCTGTTCGTCTCGATCCATGCTGACGCCGCACCTTCCACGGCGGCCTTCGGGGCATCGGTGTTCGCCCTGTCCGACCGTGGCGCCACCTCCGAGACCGCCCGCTGGCTGGCGGACAGCGAAAACCGTTCCGACCTGATCGGCGGGGCCGGCAACGTCAGCCTGGACGACAAGGACCGGATGCTCGCCGGGGTGCTGCTCGACCTGTCGATGACCGCCTCGCTGACCTCCAGCCTCAATGTCGGGCAGAAAGTGCTCAGCAACATCGGTCGGGTCACCCCGCTGCACAAACAGCGCGTCGAGCAGGCTGGCTTCATGGTGCTCAAGTCTCCGGACATTCCATCGATCCTGGTGGAAACCGGCTTTATCTCCAATGCCAACGAAGCGTCCAAGCTGGCCACCGCCAGCCATCAGCAGGCATTGGCGCGCTCCATCAGCAGTGGCGTGCGGCAGTTCTTCCAGCAGAACCCGCCACCGGGCACCTACATCGCCTGGCTGCGGGACTCCGGGAAAATCGCCCAGGGACCGCGTGACCACCGTGTGAGCCCGGGGGAAACCCTGGCGATGCTCGCCGTGCGTTATCAGGTTTCCGCCGCCACCTTGCGCAGTGCCAACAACCTGAGCAGCGACGAGCTGAAAGTCGGTCAGACCCTCACCATCCCGGGTACAGAACTGGCGGCCAAGGAATGAACGACGCAGTCATCAACCGCGCCCGCATCGAGCTGCTCAGCCCGCGGCTGGCGAACCAGATTGCCGCCGGTGAGGTGGTCGAACGCCCGGCCTCGGTGATCAAGGAGTTGCTGGAGAACAGCCTGGACTCCGGGGCCAAACGCATCGACGTGGATGTCGAGCAGGCCGGGGTCAAGCTGCTGCGGGTACGCGACGACGGCAGCGGGATTTCCGCGGACGATCTGCCGCTGGCCCTGGCGCGTCACGCCACCAGCAAGATCCGCAATCTCGAGGACCTGGAACAGGTCATGAGCCTGGGCTTTCGTGGTGAAGCCCTGGCGTCCATCAGCTCGGTGGCGCGCCTGACCTTGACCTCCCGCACCCGCGAGGCCGATCAGGCCTGGCAGGTGGAAACCGAAGGCCGCGACATGGCGCCCCGCGTGCAGCCAGCGGCCCACCCGGTCGGTACTTCAGTGGAAGTGCGCGATCTGTTCTTCAATACCCCGGCCCGGCGCAAATTCCTCAAGGCCGAGAAAACCGAGTTCGATCACCTGCAGGAAGTGATCAAGCGCCTGGCCCTGGCGCGTTTCGATGTGGCTTTTCATCTGCGCCACAACGGCAAAAGCGTGCTCAGCCTGCATGAAGCCAACGATGATGTGGCCCGTGCGCGGCGAGTGGCGGCAGTATGCGGCTCGGGTTTTCTTGAGCAGGCGCTGCCGATCGAGGTCGAGCGTAACGGCCTGCATCTGTGGGGCTGGGTAGGCTTGCCGACCTTTTCCCGCAGCCAGGCGGACCTGCAATATTTCTACGTCAACGGTCGCGCGGTGCGCGACAAGCTGGTGGCCCACGCGGTGCGCCAGGCTTACCGTGACGTGCTGTTCAACGGTCGGCACCCGACCTTTGTCCTGTTCTTCGAAGTCGATCCGGCGGTGGTGGACGTCAACGTGCACCCGACCAAGCACGAAGTGCGCTTCCGCGACGGGCGCATGGTCCACGACTTCCTGTATGGCACCTTGCACCGCGCCTTGGGCGACGTCCGGCCGGAAGACCATCTGGCGGCACCGGCTGCGGCGGCCGGTATCGTGCGGCCGACCGGTATCGAGGCCGGTGAGTTCGGTCCCCAGGGCGAAATGCGCCTGGCGGCGAACCTGACCCTGGAGCAGCCGCAGACCCAGCCGACTTTCACCCCTTCGAATGCGGGTGCGGGATCGGGTTATCAGTACCAGTACACGCCGCGGCCGCAGCCGACGCTGCCCGCGGCTGAAGCGCAGGCGGCCTATCGCGAGTTTTTCGCGCCATTGCCCGAGTCCGGGGCCGCGGCCCTGCCGGATGCGCAGGGTGATATCCCGCCGCTGGGCTACGCCCTGGCGCAGCTCAAGGGCATCTATATCCTCGCGGAAAACGCCCAGGGCCTGGTGCTGGTGGATATGCACGCGGCCCATGAGCGGATCATGTACGAGCGCCTGAAGGTAGCGATGGCCAGCGAAGGCCTGAGTGGCCAGCCGTTGCTGGTGCCGGAGTCGATTGCGGTCAGTCAGCGTGAAGCCGACTGCGCCGAAGAGCATGTCGGCTGGTTCCAGCGCCTGGGCTTCGAATTGCAGCGCCTGGGCCCGGAATCTCTGGCAATCCGCCAGATTCCGGCCCTGCTCAAGCAGGCGGAAGCCAATCGCCTGGTGCATGATGTTTTGGCCGACCTGATGGAGTACGGCACCAGCGACCGGATCCAGGCGCACCTCAACGAACTGCTCGGCACCATGGCCTGCCACGGTGCGATCCGGGCCAATCGCCGTCTGGCCTTGCCGGAAATGAACGGCCTGTTGCGTGACATGGAAAACACCGAGCGCAGCGGCCAATGCAACCATGGCCGACCGACCTGGACCCAATTGGGGCTGGACGATCTGGACAAACTCTTTTTGCGCGGTCGTTGATGAGCCAGTTTCCCCCAGCGATTTTCCTGATGGGCCCGACTGCCGCCGGCAAGACCGACCTGGCCATCGAACTCACCAAAGTCCTGCCCTGCGAACTGATCAGCGTCGATTCGGCGCTGGTCTACCGCGGCATGGACATCGGCACCGCCAAGCCTTCCAAGGAAATACTGACCGAGTTTCCCCATCGGCTGATCGATATTCTCGACCCGGCCGAGAGCTATTCGGCGGCGGACTTCCGTACCGATGCGCTGGCGGCCATGGCCGATATCACTGCACGGGGCAAGATCCCGCTGCTGGTCGGCGGCACGATGCTTTATTACAAGGCTTTGCTCGAGGGTCTGGCGGATATGCCGCCGGCCGATCCGCAGGTGCGCGCCGAACTCGAAGAAGAAGCGGCGCGCCTTGGTTGGCAGGCCCTGCATGACCAATTGGCGGCGATCGATCCCGAATCGGCGGCGCGGATTCACCCCAACGATCCGCAGCGCCTGACCCGGGCGCTGGAAGTCTATCGGGTTAGTGGCCTGAGCATGACGGCCCACAGACTGCGACAATCTGCGCAAAGTACTGAAGCAGCCGCTTCGGGACGGGGACAATTGCCCTATACTGTTGCGAACTTGGCCATTGCCCCGGCAAACCGCCAGGTACTGCATCAGCGTATTGCACAAAGATTCACAATTATGTTGGAACAGGGATTCGTCGAGGAGGTCGTAGCTCTGCGTTCTAGAAGTGACCTGCATGCCGGGTTGCCGTCTATACGTGCTGTAGGCTACCGACAGGTCTGGGATTATCTGGATGGCAAGCTGACATTCGCCGAGATGCAGGAGCGCGGCATTATCGCCACGCGCCAATTGGCGAAACGCCAGTTCACCTGGTTACGCAGCTGGGCTGATTTGCACTGGCTTGACAGCCTGGATTGCGACAATCTGCCACGCGCCTTGAAATACCTGGGGACGGTCTCCATATTGGGCTGAGTCCTTGCAATTGCCGTCTATCCTTGGGGGTGGGGCGGTTTGAGCCATCTGTTTTCTGATTTTTATTATTGATCCTTAAAGGAGTGCGGCACATGTCAAAAGGGCATTCGCTACAAGACCCTTACTTGAACACTTTACGTAAAGAGAAAGTTGGGGTTTCCATCTATCTGGTCAACGGGATCAAACTGCAAGGTACGATCGAGTCTTTCGACCAGTTCGTTATCCTGTTGAAAAACACCGTCAGCCAAATGGTTTACAAGCACGCTATCTCGACAGTGGTGCCGGTTCGTCCAATTCGCCTGCCTAGCGCATCCGAATCCGAACAAGGTGACGCTGAGCCAGGTAACGCCTGATAGGAGTCTCCTTTGTTCTTTGAGCGCCACGGTGGTGGTGAACGTGCAATTCTCGTTCACTTGGATGGTCAGGACCCTGAGGCGCGCGAAGATCCGCAGGAGTTTCAGGAGTTGGCAACATCGGCCGGCGCCGAGACCGTCGCGTTTGTTAACGTGCCGCGTCATCGGCCAACCGCCAAGTACCTGGTTGGCAGTGGCAAGGTCGAAGAGTTACGCGACCTGGTCAAAGCCGAACAGGTCGAGTTGGTGATTTTCAATCACATCCTCACACCCAGTCAGGAACGTAACCTCGAACGTGTTTTCGAGTGCCGCGTGATTGACCGCACGGGTCTGATTCTCGATATCTTCGCCCAGCGCGCCCGCACTCATGAAGGCAAGCTCCAGGTAGAACTGGCCCAGCTTGAGTACATGAGTACGCGTCTGGTTCGTGGCTGGACTCACCTTGAGCGGCAAAAAGGCGGTATCGGTCTGCGCGGCCCGGGTGAAACCCAGCTCGAGACTGACCGGCGCCTGCTGCGGATTCGCTTGCGACAGATCAAGTCCCGGCTGGAGAAGGTCCGCGGCCAGCGTGAGCAGGCTCGTCGTGGGCGCAAGCGCGCCGATATTCCTTCGGTGTCGTTGGTGGGCTATACCAACGCCGGCAAATCCACCTTGTTCAACTCCGTGACCGAGTCCGATGTATTCGCGGCCGACCAGTTGTTCGCCACCCTCGACCCGACCTTGCGCCGGCTCGAGCTGGACGACCTCGGTCCGATCGTGCTGGCCGACACCGTGGGTTTCATTCGCCACCTGCCGCACAAGCTGGTGGAGGCGTTTCGGGCTACGCTCGAAGAGTCGAGCAACTCCGACCTGCTGCTGCATGTGATCGATGCCCACGAGCCAGAGCGCATGGCCCAGATCGAACAGGTCATGGTGGTCCTCGACGAGATCGGGGCCCAGGACTTGCCGATACTGGAGGTCTATAACAAACTCGATTTGCTCGAGGGCGTGGACCCGCAGATCCAGCGCGATGCCGATGGCAAGCCGCAGCGAGTCTGGTTGTCGGCCCGCGAGGGGCAAGGGCTGGACCTGCTCAAGCAGGCCATTGCCGAACTGCTGGGCGACGATTTGTTCGTCGGCACCTTGCGCTTGCCGCAGCGTTTTGCTCGACTGCGAGCGCAGTTCTTCGAGTTGGGCGCGGTACAGAAAGAAGATCATGACGAGGAAGGTGTCAGCCTGCTGGCTGTTCGCTTGCCACGGGTCGAGCTGAATCGACTGGTAAGTCGCGAAGGCATGCAGCCGCTGGAGTTCATCGAGCAACACACTTTGCAATAAAAGCCTGAAAAAGCGGTTGTGCCGCTGTAGCAGGCATTCTGTAGCATTGGTCGGCGCGCCGAGGGTGCGTCTTTGCTTTATCAGATGGAGAGCGCTATGGCTTGGAATGAGCCGGGTGGCAACTCGAATAATCAGGATCCCTGGGGTGGCAAGCGCCGCAACAATGGCGACCGCAAGGGGCCGCCGGATCTCGACGAGGCCTTCCGCAAGCTGCAGGAAAGCCTGAATGGGTTGTTCGGTGGTAGTAAGAAACGTGGTGACGACGGTGGCGGTTCCGGTAAGGGCGGTGGTTTCGGCCTGCTCGGTATCGGTCTGGTCGTGCTGGCGGCAGCGTGGCTGTACAGCGCGGTGTATGTCGTGGACGAGCAGGAGCAGGCCGTGGTGCTGCGCTTCGGCAAGTACTACGAAACCGTTGGCCCGGGCCTGAACATCTACTTCCCGCCGATCGATCGCAAGTACATGGAAAACGTCACGCGCGAGCGTGCCTATACCAAGCAGGGTCAAATGCTGACCGAAGACGAAAACATCGTCGAAGTGCCGCTGACCGTGCAGTACAAGATCAGTAACCTGCAGGACTTCGTGCTGAACGTCGATCAGCCGGAAATCAGCCTGCAGCACGCGACCGACAGTGCCTTGCGCCACGTCGTGGGTTCCACCGCGATGGACCAGGTGCTGACCGAAGGTCGTGAGTTGATGGCCAGCGAGATCAAGGAGCGTCTGCAACGTTTCCTCGATACCTATCGCACCGGTATCACCGTTACCCAGGTGAACGTACAGAGCGCAGCGGCACCGCGCGAAGTGCAGGAAGCCTTCGATGACGTGATCCGCGCCCGTGAAGACGAACAGCGTTCGCGCAACCAGGCTGAAACCTATGCCAACGGCGTCGTGCCGGAAGCCCGTGGTCAGGCCCAGCGGATCATCGAAGATGCCAACGGTTACCGTGGCGAAGTGGTTTCCCGCGCCAAGGGTGAGGCCGACCGCTTCACCAAGCTGGTGGCCGAGTACCGCAAGGCACCTGAAGTCACCCGTGAGCGTCTGTACCTGGACACCATGCAGGAAGTCTTCAGCAGCACCAGCAAGGTTCTCGTGACCGGTAACAAGAACGGCCAGAGCAATCTGCTGTACCTGCCGCTGGACAAGATGGTCGAAAGTGGCCGCAGCACCAGTACCCCGGTGACTGGCGCGGCAGCCAGCAGCAATGAAGCGAATGTGCGTGCGGCAGCTGATCTGCAGCAACAGCAGACGCGTACCAGGGAGAGTCGCTGATGAGCAATAAATCGCTGATCGCCCTTATCGTCGGCGTCGTCGTGGCGATCGCTGCCTGGAACTGCTTCTACATCGTCGCTCAGACCGAGCGCGCGGTGTTGCTGCAGTTCGGGCGTGTGGTCCAGGCTGACGTTCAGCCGGGCCTGCATGTGAAAGTGCCTTATGTGAACCAGGTGCGTAAGTTCGACGCTCGCCTGATGACCCTGGATGCACCGACCCAGCGTTTCCTGACGCTGGAAAAGAAAGCCGTGATGGTAGATGCCTTTGCCAAGTGGCGCGTGAAGGATGCGGAGCGTTTCTACACCGCGACTTCCGGCCTCAAGCAGATCGCCGACGAGCGTCTTTCCCGTCGCCTGGAGTCGGGTCTGCGTGACCAGTTCGGTAAGCGCACCCTGCACGAAGTGGTCTCCGGTGAGCGTGATGCGCTGATGGCGGATATCACTGCTTCGCTGAACAAGATGGCCGAGAAAGAGCTGGGTATCGAAGTGGTCGATGTCCGGGTCAAGGCCATCGACTTGCCGAAGGAAGTGAACCGCAGCGTCTTCGAGCGTATGAGCACTGAGCGTGAGCGTGAGGCTCGCGAGCACCGCGCCAAGGGTAACGAGCTGGCGGAAGGCATTCGTGCCGACGCCGATCGTCAGCGCCGCGTGCTGCTGGCCGAAGCCTATCGTGAGTCGGAAGAGATTCGCGGTGACGGCGACGCCCAGGCTGCGGCCATCTACTCCAAGGCCTACGGTCAGGACCAGGAGTTCTACGGTTTCTACCGTAGCCTGCGCGCCTATCGTGAAAGCTTCGCGAATAAATCCGACGTCATGGTCCTCGACCCAAGCAGCGACTTTTTCCGTTATCTGGAAAAGGCCAAGCCTTGAGGCAACGTTGACCCTGAATCACCCCGCCCGGCGGCTAAAACGTCTGGCGGGGTGATCCTTTGGGAAAACGAGTGTATGATGCGGCAGCCGGGAAATTCCCGGCTTTTTTGCGTCTGCACGTTTGATTGTGGTTGTGGGTGCAAGACGGCGAGTTGAACGACTCGACAGCTTTTTTCGAGGAAAGTGAGTGGCGAAGCCGGTTTCAGGCTTTTCGCCGCGTCGCCCATGCGCGGGGTTTGCGTAATGAGCCAATCATTTTCTGTTTCACTCAAGGCCCGCCCATAGGCAGGCCGCCTGGTCACAGGGGAATGGCGTAATGGCAACGGTAGACCGCTGGCTGCTGCCAGATGGCATCGAAGAAGTACTGCCACCTGAGGCGGCGCGCATTGAAGTCGCGCGTCGTCAGGTGTTGGATCTGTTCCAGAGCTGGGGTTACGAGTTCGTCGTGACCCCTCATATCGAGTACCTGGAATCCTTGCTGACTGGCGCGGGCCAGGACCTCGATCTGCGTACCTTCAAGGTCATCGACCCGCAGTCGGGTCGGCAGATGGGTTTCCGCGCCGACATTACGCCACAGGTGGCCCGTATCGATGCGCATACCCTGCGTCGCGAAGGTCCAAACCGCCTGTGCTATGCCGGTAGCGTACTGCATGCGCAGCCGCGCGCCTTGTCGACCTCGCGCAGCCCGATCCAGCTGGGCGCCGAGTTGTACGGCGATGCCAGCCCGAGCAGCGATGTGGAAGTCATCAGCCTGATGCTGGCGATGCTGCAACTGGCCGATGTGCCGGATGTGCACATGGATCTGGGGCATGTCGGTATCTACCGTGGTCTAGCCCAGGCCGCCGGTCTGTCCGGCGCCGTAGAGCAACAACTGTTCGACGCCCTGCAACGCAAGGCGATCGATGAAGTCGTCAGTCTGACCGAAGGCCTTCCTGCTGACCTGGCGGGCATGCTGCGGTCCCTGGTGGACCTGTGCGGCAGTCGCGAAGTGCTGAGCGATGCCCGGCGCCGCCTGGCTGGCGCGCCGACTCCGGTGCTGGCGGCTCTGGATGAATTGCTGACGATCGCCGAGCGCTTGTCGGTGCGTTTCCCGGATTTGCCGCTGTACTTCGACTTGGGCGAGCTGCGCGGCTATCACTACCACACGGGTGTGGTGTTCGCCGTGTTCGTGCCGGGTGTTGGCCAGTCCATTGCCCAGGGCGGTCGTTACGACGATATCGGCGCCGACTTCGGTCGCGCCCGCCCGGCAACCGGCTTCTCTACCGATTTGAAAACCCTGGTGACCCTGGGGCGTGCCGAGATCGAGCTACCGTCTGGCGGTATCTGGATGCCGGACAGTACGGATGCAGTCCTCTGGCAGCAGGTTTGCCAGTTGCGCAGCGAGGGTCAGCGTGTGGTTCAGGCCTTGCCTGGGCAACCTTTGGCCGCCGCCCGCGAAGCGGACTGCGACCGGCAATTGATTCAGCAGAATGGGCTTTGGCAAGTATTGCCGCTGGTTTCTTGAGTTTTCCTGCCGGCGGCTGCCGGCACCAAGTTTGCGCGAATGAGGACAAATGTTATGGGTAAGAATGTCGTAGTCCTGGGCACCCAGTGGGGTGATGAGGGCAAAGGCAAGATCGTTGATCTGCTAACCGAACATGCTGCCGCCGTAGTGCGCTACCAAGGTGGCCACAACGCTGGCCACACCCTGGTGATCGACGGTGAAAAAACCGTCCTGCACCTGATCCCGTCCGGCGTGCTGCGCGAAGGCGTGCAGTGCCTGATCGGCAACGGTGTGGTGGTCGCTCCGGATGCCTTGCTGCGTGAGATCGTCAAGCTGGAAGAGAAAGGCGTACCGGTGCGTGAGCGCCTGCGTATCAGCCCGTCCTGCCCGCTGATCCTGTCCTACCACGTAGCGCTGGACCAGGCGCGTGAGAAAGCCCGCGGCGAGCAGAAGATCGGTACTACCGGTCGCGGCATCGGCCCGGCTTACGAAGACAAGGTCGCTCGTCGTGGCCTGCGTATCGGCGACCTGTTCCACCGCGAGCGTTTCGCCGCGAAGCTGGGGGAGTTGCTGGACTACCACAACTTCGTGCTGGTCAATTACTACAAAGAGCCGGCCATCGACTTCCAGAAGACGCTCGACGAGTGCATGGAATACGCCGAGCTGTTGAAGCCGATGATGCTGGACGTGACCGCCGAGCTGCACCAGCTGCGCCGCGACGGCAAGGACATCATGTTCGAAGGTGCCCAAGGCTCGCTGCTGGACATCGACCACGGTACCTATCCATACGTCACCAGCTCCAACACCACCGCTGGCGGTATCGCTACTGGTTCGGGCGTGGGTCCGATGTACCTGGACTACATCCTGGGTATCACCAAGGCCTACACCACTCGCGTGGGCTCCGGTCCGTTTCCGACCGAACTGTTCGATGACGTGGGTGCCTTCCTGGCCAAGCGTGGTCATGAGTTCGGTGCGACCACCGGCCGTGCCCGTCGTTGCGGCTGGTTCGACGCTGTCATCCTGCGTCGCGCCATCGACGTCAACAGCATCTCGGGCCTGTGCCTGACCAAGCTGGACGTGCTGGACGGCCTGGAAACCATCAACATCTGTGTGGGCTACAAGAACCAGGATGGTGCGGTCATCGACGCGCCTACCGACGCTGACAGCTACATCGGCCTGGAGCCGGTCTACGAGCAGATGCCAGGCTGGAGCGAGTCGACCCTGGGTGCCAAGACCCTGGAAGAGCTGCCGGCCACTGCCCGTGCCTACATCAAGCGTATCGAAGAGCTGGTCGGCGCGCCGATCGACATTATTTCGACAGGCCCGGACCGCAACGAGACCATCGTTCTGCGTCACCCGTTCGCTTGATAAGTCGTTGATGCAAAAAACAAAGGCCCCTTCATAGGGGCCTTTGTCGTTTCTGCCTGCCGGGCGGCACGACCCTTGCTGTGATTTCCGCTTCCTGAGTGCCATCAATTTAGTGGCGTCAAAGTAGAGGGATTTCCTGTGTCGGCTGTTCTCTCGCTGTTACAAAGCCGTTTGTTGCGGCCCGTGTTCGTTACCCTTGGTATCGCCCTTTTGGTGCAAGTGCTGGTTGCCGTCGCTCTGACCCGGAGCACGGTGACGGCGCTGGAAGCCGATCTGGCCGCTCGTCTGGGCGTCGACAGCCAGAAGCTGTCTGGCGAGTTGGAGCAGGCGGCCCGTGAAGTCACCTCGGGCCTGGAAAGCCTTTCCGGCAGTACCCGACAACGTTTGACGGCAGGGCTCTCCTCGCGGTTGGAGGAAGAGCAGGCGCAATTGCGGGCAACGCTGGAAAAGGACCTGAAGGACTCGGCCAACGATATGGCTCAGTTGCTCGCTTCGGTGGCGCCGCGTGCCATGTGGGACAGCGACGTCCCGACCCTGTCCGAATTCGCCCGGCGCGCCCAGCGCAATCCCAATGTGTTGTTCGTGGTGTATGACGATGCTGCTGGCGAGCACCTGACCCGCTATCTGAACCGGGAAAACCCGGTCAACAAGGCGCTGTTGGAAAAGGGCAAGGGCGACCGTGCCTTGGACAAGGTGCTAGATGCGGCCAAGAGCGATCCGTCGGTCTATTACCTGGAGGCTTCCATCAGTCCTAATGGTGTGGAGATCGGCAAGGTGTTGATGGGGGTTTCCACGGCATCGGTCGAGGCGGACGTGGCGGCGCTGGACAAGCGCTTCGAAGCCTTGATTGCCAGTAGCGACCAACTGGTCGGCGATAGCCTCAAGGGGGCTTCGGCCGACAGCTCGGCAGCCATGCGCGCGCGCCTACAGTCGGCGCAGGCCACCGCTGCAGACATGCAGGCCAACACCGCCGGCACCGTGCAGGACGCGGCGGCCACTCTGCGCTGGCAGATCGGTGTGGGGCTGGCGCTGGTAGGCTTCGGGGTCCTGCTGTTGCTGGCGGTGGTGCTGGGGCGGCGGGTGGTCAGCAAGTTGTATCTGCTGATCGCTGCGCTTAACGACCTGGCGGCGGGCGAGGGGGACCTGACCAAGCGAGTTCCGCTCAACAGCAATGATGAGATCGGTGACATGGCGTCGGCGGTCAATCGTTTTGTCGACAAATTGCAGCCGATCGTGCGTGAGGCGGGCGACGTGGCGCAGCGTACCGGTGTCGAAATCGGCGCGATGAGCCTGCGTAATGCCGGGGCGGACGCCGCCGCCGAGGCTCAGCGGGACGAGGTGGCGGAGAGTTTGCGGGCGCTGTCGCAAATGGCTGACGAGGCGCAGGCTGAAAGCCAGGCGATGCAGGCGGCCCTGCAGCAGGTGGTGGAGATTCGTCAGGCGACCGACGAGAACACCCGCACCTCGGCCCAGGTGGGCAGCCTGATCGAAGCGCTGGCGGGACAGGTCGATACGGGTGCCAAGGTCATCGAGCGCTTGGCGCAGCAGAGTGAGCAGATCGAGGTGGTGTTGACGGTGATTCATGGCATCGCCGAGCAGACCAATCTGCTGGCCCTGAATGCGGCCATCGAGGCGGCGCGGGCCGGGGAAACCGGGCGCGGCTTCGCGGTGGTGGCCGATGAGGTTCGGGCGCTGGCGAGCAAGACGCAAAGCTCTACCGGGGATATCCAGGCGCATATCGGAGCGCTGCAGCAGGGCGCGCGTGAGGCGGTGGCGGCGATCGGCCAGGCCGGGAAGCAGGCCAGCGAGGGTTTGCTGGTGCTGCGTGACAGTGCGCGCTTGCAGCAGTCGGTGCAGTCGTCGGTGGAGCAGGTGCATACGGCGATTGGCCTGGCGACCCAGGCGGCCGCTCATCAGGCTCAGGGTGCTCAGGCGGTGCGTGGACGGGTCGAAACCATTCATGCTCAGGCCGAGCGTGCGGCTCAGGCTGTGGTGGAGACCACGGCCAGTGGCAAGGTGCTGGACAATCTGGCGGCCCAATTGAAGGCCAGCCTGGGGCAGTTCCGGGCGTAATGCCTTTCGCGAGCAGGCTCGCTCCTATGGAGAGTTACATGGTTTTCTGTGGGAGCGAGCTTGTTCGCAATAATGGATTCGACGGTATCTGGCCTTCCGTGGCTGGTGTGTTCAGTCTGATGGGGCTTTCAGGGCGGAATTATCAAACCCCGAAAACGCAAAAACCCGCTTTCGCGGGTTTCTGTGAAGCTTCACAGCTAAGCTATGAAACTGAATGTGGTGCCCAGAAGAAGACTCGAACTTCCACGGCCTTGCGGCCACCAGCACCTGAAGCTGGCGTGTCTACCAATTTCACCATCTGGGCAGTATCAGCAGCGTTGCCGCTGTTGATGGGGCGAACTATACGGAGGCTCTTTGAATCTGTAAAGCCCTGTTTTAACTTAGATTCAATAAATCAAACACTTAGAACGCAAAAACCCGCTTTCGCGGGTTTTTGGTGTGCTTCACAGTTGGGTCGTGAAGCTGAATATGGTGCCCAGAAGAAGACTCGAACTTCCACGGCCTTGCGGCCACCAGCACCTGAAGCTGGCGTGTCTACCAATTTCACCATCTGGGCAGTATCGACAAGCATCTGCTTCGTCGATGGCGCGCACTATACGGACCGCTTTTTGAGCTGTAAACCCCTGATCTTGAAAATATTGAAAAAAAATCATACGGCCAGAGTTCTTGGAATGTTTTTGGGGCTGGCGTGGCGTTTTCGGAAGCTGAAATAGCTTGAAATTTCCCGTTTCAATACGCGTATGCCAAACTAACCCGGATATAGACAAGGTGAAATCTATCTAATGGCCGATTGGCAGTCCCTCGATCCCGAGGCCGCTCGTGAAGCGGAAAAATATGAAAACCCTATCCCTAGCCGCGAACTGATCCTTCAGCACCTTGCTGATCGGGGTTCGCCTGCTAACCGCGAGCAGTTGGTCGAAGAGTTCGGTCTGACCACCGACGACCAGATCGAAGCCCTGCGTCGCCGCCTGCGCGCCATGGAGCGCGATGCCCAACTGATTTATACCCGTCGCGGCACCTATGCGCCGGTGGACAAGCTCGACCTGATCCTCGGTCGTATCAGCGGTCACCGTGACGGTTTCGGCTTCCTGGTTCCCGACGATGGCAGCGATGACCTGTTCATGAGCCCGGCGCAGATGCGCCTGGTGTTCGATGGCGACCGTGCATTGGCCCGGGTTTCCGGCCTGGATCGTCGTGGTCGCCGTGAAGGCATGATCGTCGAAGTGGTGTCCCGGGCTCACGAGAGCATCGTTGGTCGTTATTTCGAAGAAGGCGGCATTGGTTTTGTCGTGGCGGACAACCCTAAGGTCCAGCAGGAAGTGCTGGTGACCCCGGGCCGCAACGCTGGCGCCAAGATCGGTCAATTCGTCGAGGTGAAGATCACCCACTGGCCGACTCCGCGCTTCCAGCCGCAAGGCGATGTGATCGAGGTCGTGGGCAACTACATGGCCCCAGGCATGGAAATCGATGTTGCCTTGCGCTCCTACGATATTCCCCACGTCTGGCCTGAAGCGGTGCTCAAGGAAGCCGGCAAGCTCAAGCCGGAAGTGGAAGAGAAGGACAAAGAGAAGCGCATCGATCTGCGCGATCTGCCGTTCGTCACCATCGACGGCGAAGACGCTCGCGACTTCGACGATGCGGTCTACTGCGAAGCCAAGCCTGGCAAGCTGCGCCTGTTCGGCGGTGGCTGGAAGCTGTATGTGGCGATTGCCGACGTTTCCAGTTACGTGAAGATCGGTTCGGCGCTGGATGCCGAGGCGCAGGTGCGTGGCAACTCGGTGTACTTCCCCGAGCGGGTGGTGCCGATGCTGCCTGAGCAGTTGTCCAACGGCCTGTGCTCGCTGAACCCTAAAGTCGATCGTCTGGCCATGGTGTGCGAGATGACCATCTCCAAATCCGGCGAGATGACCGACTACCAGTTCTACGAAGCGGTGATTCACTCCAAGGCGCGCCTGACCTACAACAAGGTCAGCACCATCCTCGAGCACCCGAAAACCAACGAAGCCAAGCAATTGCGTGGCGAGTACGCCGATGTCGTGCCGCACCTCAAGCAGCTTTATGCGCTGTACAAGGTCCTGCTTGGTGCCCGTCATACCCGCGGCGCTATCGACTTCGAGACCCAGGAAACCCGGATCATCTTCGGTTCCGAGCGCAAGATCGCCGAAATTCGCCCAACGACCCGTAACGATGCGCACAAGTTGATCGAGGAGTGCATGCTGGCGGCCAACGTGGCTACCGCCGAATTCCTCAAGAAACACGAAATCCCTGCGCTCTACCGGGTTCACGACGGCCCGCCGCCGGAGCGCCTGGAAAAACTGCGCGCCTTCCTCGGCGAGCTGGGGCTTTCCCTGCATAAAGGCAAGGAAGGTCCGACGCCGAAGGATTACCAGGCGCTGCTGGAAAACATCAAGGATCGTCCAGACTTCCACCTGGTCCAGACCGTCATGCTGCGTTCGTTGAGCCAGGCGGTGTACAGTGCTGACAATCAGGGCCACTTCGGCCTGAACTACGAAGCCTATACCCACTTCACCTCGCCGATTCGCCGTTACCCGGATCTGCTGACGCACCGGGCGATTCGCAGCGTCATCCATTCCAAGCAGAACACACCGCACGTGCGTCGTGCCGGTGCGATGAGCATTCCGAAAGCGCGCATCTATCCGTACGACGAGGCGACTCTTGAGCAGCTCGGCGAGCAGTGCTCGATGAGCGAGCGGCGTGCCGACGAAGCGACCCGCGATGTGGTGAACTGGCTCAAGTGCGAGTTCATGAAGGATCGCGTCGGCGAATCGTTCCCGGGTGTGATCACCGCGGTGACCGGTTTCGGCCTGTTTGTCGAGTTGACCGATATCTACGTCGAGGGCCTGGTGCATGTTACGGCGCTGCCGGCCGACTACTACCACTTCGACCCTGTGCATCACCGCCTGGCCGGTGAGCGCACCGGCCGCAGCTTCCGTCTGGGCGATAGCGTGGAAGTGCGGGTCATGCGCGTCGATCTGGACGAGCGCAAGATCGACTTCGAGATGGCGGAAAAAACCATCAGCGCGCCAATCGGTCGCAAAAAGCGCGGCGCTGTCGATGTGCCGCCCGCCAAGGCCGCTGCCGAGCCGGCTCCGGCCAAGACCGGGCGTCGTGGTTCGGCCAAGGAAAAACCGGCTGAGGCCTATCGCTCCAGCGATGCGGCGGCGAAAAACGCCGAGGTGCGCAAGAGCCGTGAAATGAAGAAGGCGTTGCTGGCTGAAGCCAAGAGCAGCGGCAAGGCGGCTTCGGGCGGCAAGTCCGGAAAGCCTGCGACCAGCAAGCCAAGCAAACATCGTAAAGGTCCGCCAAAGGCGGGCGCGGGTCCGGCGGCGAAAAGCGGCGGGGCGCGTAAACCTAAGGCCAAGTCATGAGTCAGTTGGAAAAGATCTACGGCGTGCACGCGGTAGAAGCATTGCTGCGTCACCATCCCAAGCGCGTCAAGCAGATCTGGCTGGCCGAAGGCCGCAGCGATCCGCGGGTTCAGGTGCTGGTGGACCTGGCTGGACAGAATCGCGTCGCCGTCGGTCAGGCCGAGCGCCGCGAGATGGACGCCTGGGTCGAAGGCGTGCACCAGGGGGTCGTGGCCGAAGTGAGCCCGAGCCAGGTCTGGGGCGAGGCCATGCTCGACGAGTTGCTCGATCGCACCGAGGGCGCACCGCTGCTGTTGGTGCTGGACGGTGTGACCGATCCGCATAACCTTGGCGCCTGCCTGCGTACCGCCGATGCGGCTGGCGCGCTGGCGGTACTGGTGCCGAAGGACAAGTCGGCGACCCTGACGCCGACAGTGCGTAAAGTGGCCTGCGGCGCAGCGGAGGTGATCCCGCTGGTGGCCGTGACCAACCTGGCGCGCACCCTGGAGAAGCTCCAGCAGCGTGGTCTGTGGGTTGTCGGCACAGCCGGCGAGGCCGAGCAGGAGCTGTATGACCAGGACCTGACCGGGCCGACCATCCTGATCATGGGGGCCGAGGGCAAGGGCATGCGCCGCCTCACCCGTGAGCATTGCGATTTCCTGGTGCGCCTGCCGATGGCCGGTAGCGTCAGCAGCCTCAACGTTTCCGTGGCGACCGGCGTGTGCCTGTTCGAAGCCACGCGTCAGCGCGCGGCCAAGGCCAAGGGCGCGGCCAAAAAGGCCTGATCCGGACTTTTGCAGGGGCGGGCTGGCTCGCTCCTGCAGGTTTGGCCTGAGTTGACGTTCAATTGTTCAAATAATCACCAATTGCCTTGCGCCGCTGTTCCCCCTTCTCTACAATTGCGCCCCTTGCCGTTGCGGCAGGCGCATATGTGCCTATCTCTGGCAAGACACACCAGTGTCATTCACTCCTTGTCTGACCGCTTTTGAGTGGCAGGCTACAACCCGTAAGGAGCATTCATGCGTCATTACGAAATCATCTTTCTGGTCCACCCTGACCAGAGCGAGCAAGTCGGCGGCATGGTTGAGCGTTACACCAAGCTGATCGAAGAAGACGGCGGCAAAATCCACCGTCTGGAAGACTGGGGCCGTCGTCAACTGGCCTACGCAATCAACAATGCCGGCAGGCCGCCGCAGTTCAGGGCGACGAACTGGTGGGTGTGGCGGCGGCTGAA
>NZ_JBNNVU010000019.1:0-76770 GCF_050280705.1 Pseudomonas sp. NPDC089530
GTACGCCGAACGCCGGGAAGCGGTCCGCCTGTACAACGCCAACAGCCCGATCCTGAAAAAGGGCCTGGCGCTGACCCCGCTCCTGGAAGTTTTCCGGGTTCGGCTTCAAGACCACCTGGAACTGGTAGTAGTGCTGCAGACGGTTCGGGTTTTCGCCGTAGCGGCCGTCAGTCGGGCGGCGACTGGGCTGCACATAAGCGGCGTTCCAGGTTTCCGGGCCGATGGCACGGAGGAATGTAGCGGTGTGGAAAGTGCCGGCGCCTACTTCCATATCGTAGGGCTGAAGTACCACACAACCTTGCTCGGCCCAGTATTGCTGGAGGGCGAGGATCAAGTCTTGGAAGGTACGCACGGCTGGCGTAGGCTGGCTCACGAAATTCACCTGTTACTTGGGCTGCGATTTAAAGAGCGGGAGTATACCCGATTCAGTTGTGCGCACGCCCACTGGAGCCTTATGCCACGCTGCTTTTGGTGCAACGAAGATCCCCTGTACATGGCTTACCACGATCAGGAGTGGGGCGTGCCGCTACGCGATGCGCAACGCTTGTTCGAGTTGTTATTGCTCGAAGGGTTCCAGGCGGGCCTGTCGTGGATCACCGTCCTGAAGAAGCGCGAGCGTTATCGCCAGGTGCTGTTCGGCTTCGATGTGCAGCGCGTGGCGCAGATGAGCGACGCAGAAATCGACGAGTTGATGCTCGATCCCGGCATCATCCGCAACCGCCTGAAACTCAATGCCGCCCGGCGCAACGCCCGGGCCTGGATGGCGCTGGAGGACCCGGTGGGGTTCCTCTGGTCGTTCGTCGGCGGGGTGCCCAGGGTCAATCATTTCAAGGACCGCAGCGAGGTCCCGGCGGTAACCCCGCAGGCCGAGGCGATGAGCAAGGGGTTGAAAAAGGCCGGCTTCACCTTTGTCGGGCCGACCATCTGCTACGCGCTGATGCAGGCTGCGGGCATGGTCATGGATCACACCCGCGACTGTGATCGCTACGCCATCCTGGCGAACGCCCGCTAGAATAGCCGCCTTGCGACTAGGTTCATGACCCAGAGATCAGGAGTCACCTGTGGATAAGTTTAAAGGCGCCCTGCTGGTAGGCGCTCTGCGATTGTTTGCCCTGCTGCCCTGGCGCGCGGTGCAGGCGGTCGGTTCGGCCATCGGCTGGATCATGTGGAAGACCCCCAACCGTTCCCGCGACGTGGTGCGGATCAACCTGGCCAAGTGTTTTCCACAGATGGACGCCGCCGAACGCGAGCGTTTAGTGGGACAGAGCCTGAAAGACATCGGCAAATCCCTGACCGAGAGCGCCTGCGCCTGGATCTGGCCGGCCGAGCGTTCCATCGCCCTGGTGCGTGAAGTCCAGGGCCTCGAGGTGCTGCACGAAGCGCTGGCCTCGGGCAAGGGCGTGGTCGGCATCACCAGCCACCTGGGCAACTGGGAAGTGCTCAACCACTTCTATTGCAGCCAGTGCAAACCGATCATTTTCTACCGCCCGCCGAAACTCAAAGCGGTGGACGACCTGCTGCAGAAGCAGCGGGTACAGCTGGGCAACCGCGTGGCGCCGTCCACCAAGGAAGGCATCCTCAGCGTCATCAAGGAAGTGCGCAAAGGCGGTGCGGTGGGCATTCCCGCCGACCCGGAACCGGCCGAATCCGCCGGGATCTTCGTGCCCTTCTTCGCCACCCAGGCGCTGACCAGCAAGTTCGTGCCGAACATGCTCGCCGGCGGCAAGGCGGTCGGGGTGTTCCTGCATGCGCTGCGCCTGCCCGATGGCTCGGGCTACAAGGTGATCCTGGAAGCCGCGCCCGATGCGATGTACAGCACCGATACCGAAACCTCCTGCGCGGCGATGAGCCAGGTGGTGGAGCGGTATGTGCGGGCTTATCCGAGCCAGTACATGTGGAGCATGAAGCGTTTCAAGAAACGTCCGGCCGGCGAAGAGCGCTGGTACTGACCCGCCTGGCACGATCTGTGGATAACCCATCGTCCGAGGTTATCCACAGAGCCTGAAGCAGAGCCCTGCCTATGTCCGACTCGCGCCAATCCCTGAGGATCAAGATCCAGCACGACAGCTTCGGCGAGTGCCTGGGGCAGACGCGCAACCTGTCCGCCAGCGGGGTGTACGTCAAGCACCCGACGCTGGCGACGCTGCCCAAGGGCGCGGTGGTCTACGGCCAGGTGCAAGGCCTGCCGATGATCGCGCCGCGGGTGAAGATGGAAGTGGTGCTGGTGGATGCCGAAGGTATCGGCCTGCGTTATCTCTGATCCCGATCCCGATCCCGATCCTGTAGCCACTGCCGAGCTGGCGAGGCTGCGATCGACCGCGAAGCGGTCGTAAACCAGGCGCCGCCATCTGCCAGACAATCCTGGCGTGCAGGTCCAGCGAGGACTGCGGCTACGGTCAGCCTTTGGCCTGGCGTTCCAGCTTCTTGAGGAACACCGTCATTTCCTTTTCCGCCTGCTTGTCGCCATGCCCGCGGGCTGCTTCCAGGCCCTGCTCCCAGGCCTGGCGCGCCGCCGGATAGTCCTGCAGCCCCTGGTAGGCCTTGCCCAGCAGCTTCCACGCTGCCGAGTACTTCGGGTCGAAACCGACGCAGCGTTGCAGATGCTCGGCGGCCTTGGCGTATTCGTGCAGGTCCAGGTAACCCTTGCCGAGGCCGAAGCGCAGCAGGGCGTTATCCACACCCTTGGCGAGCATTTTTTCCAGGGATTCGAGCATCGTTGTCACTCCTGTGGACTCTTGTAGCCTCTGCCGTAGGCTGCGATAGGTCCGCAGGAGCTCCTGCGGGTCGGAGATCGCCGCGCCCCTTCGGGGCGATCGCAGCCTGCGGCAGCGGCTACGGGACGGCGCTGGATCAGAAGAAGCTCAACCCCACGTGGAACAGCTTCTCCACATCGCGGATATGTTTTTTATCCACAAGGAACAGAATCACGCGGTCGCCGGCCTCGATCACCGTGTCGTCGTGGGCGATCAGCACTTCCTCGTCGCGGATGATCGCGCCGATGGTGGTGCCCGGCGGCAGCGCGATCTGCTCGATGGCGCGGCCAATCACCTTGCTCGACTTGGCATCGCCGTGGGCAATCGCCTCGATGGCTTCCGCCGCGCCGCGGCGCAGCGAGTGCACGCTGACGATATCGCCCCGGCGCACGTGGGCCAGCAGCGTACCGATGGTGGCCAGCTGCGGGCTGATGGCGATGTCGATGTCGCCGCCCTGGATCAGGTCGACATAGGCCGGGTTGTTGATGATGGTCATCACCTTCTTCGCCCCCAGGCGCTTGGCCAGGAGCGAGGACATGATGTTGGCCTCGTCGTCGTTGGTCAGGGCCAGGAAGATATCGGCGTCGGCGATGTTCTCTTCCATCAGCAGGTCGCGGTCCGAGGCGCTGCCCTGCAGGACCACGGTGCTGTCGAGGTGGTCCGAGAGATGCCGGCAACGGGCCGGGTTCATCTCGATGATCTTCACCTGGTAACGGCTTTCGATGGCTTCGGCCAGGCGTTCGCCGATCTGTCCGCCGCCGGCGATGACGATGCGCTTGTAGGACTCGTCGAGGCGGCGCATCTCGCTCATCACTGCGCGGATGTTGGCCTTGGCGGCGATGAAGAACACTTCGTCGTCGGCTTCGATCACCGTGGTGCCCTGGGGCAGGATCGGCCGGTCGCGGCGGAAGATCGCCGCGACGCGGGTGTCGACATTGGGCATGTGCTCGCGCAGCTGGCGCAGTTGCTGGCCCACCAGCGGTCCGCCGTAATAGGCCTTGACCGCCACCAGCTGGGCCTTGCCTTCGGCGAAGTCGATCACCTGCAGGGCGCCGGGGTGTTCGATCAGGCGCTTGATGTAGTGGGTCACCACCTGTTCCGGGCTGATCAGCACGTCGACCGGGATGGCATCGTTGTCGAACAGGCCGGCGCGGGTCAGGTAGGCCGCTTCCCGTACCCGGGCGATCTTGGTGGGGGTGTGGAACACGCCGAACATGTAGCGGAACTTGGCCGCCTGGTTGAGGATCTGGTCCAGGCAGCAGCCGGCGAAGTCGACGAACATCAATTCGCACACCGGGCGCATGCCGCGGGTCGCCGCGCCCACGGCGGCGCCGACGTAGCCGATTTCCGACAGCGGCGTGTCCAGCACCCGCCCGGGGAATTGGTGGTAGAGGCCCTTGGTCACCCCGAGCACGCCGCCCCAGGCGTCGTTGTCGCCGGGGGCGCCGGCACCGCCGGCAACGTCTTCGCCCATGATGAACACGCTGGGGTCGCGGCGCATTTCCTGGGCCAGGGCTTCATTGATGGCCTGCTGGTAACTGATTTTTCTCGCCATGATGATGATCTCTTGTTATTCCAGGGGGCGTTAGGGATAGGCGACATAGACGTCGCTGAGCAGGTCGGCGGGGCTCGGCTTGGGGTCGGACTTGGCCTTGCGCACCGCGTCCTCGATCAGCGCGTCCACCTCCTGGTCGATCCGCTCCAGCTGGCTGGCCTGGACCCATCCCGAGCGGGTGGTGCGTTCGCGAAACTGCATCAGGCAGTCGTTGTGCTCGCGGTAATGCTTGACCTCGTCGGGGGCGCGGTAGGTCTGGGCATCGCCCTCGAAGTGGCCGTAGTAGCGGGTCAGCTTGACCTCGATCAGCGACGGCCCCTCCCCGGCCCGGGCCCGCTCCACCGCGGCGCCGGCGGCTTCGTGCACGGCGAAGAAATCGAAGCCGTCCACCGTCACCCCGGGCATGCCGAAGCCGGCGGCACGGTCGGCGATGTGATCGCAGGCCACCGACCAGTTGGACGCCGTGGCTTCGGCGTAGCCGTTGTTCTCGGCGACGAACAGGCACGGCAGGTTCCACACCGAGGCCATGTTCATCGCCTCGAACACCGCGCCTTCGTTGGAGCCGCCGTCGCCGAAGAACACCACGGACACCCCGTCGGTGCCTTGCAGCCGCGCCGCCAGGGCCGCGCCCACCACCAGCGGCGCGCCGGCGCCGACGATGCCGTTGGCGCCGAGCATGCCCTTCTCGTAATCGGCGATGTGCATGGAGCCGCCCTTGCCCTGGCAGACCCCGGTCTTCTTGCCGTAGATCTCCGCCATCATCCCGTAGACGTCCACGCCCTTGGCGATGCAATGGCCGTGGCCACGGTGGTTGGAGGCGATGCAGTCATCGTCCCGCAGGTGGGCCATGACCCCGGCGGCCGAGGCTTCTTCGCCGGCGTACAGGTGGACGAAACCGGGGATCTCGCCGGTGGCGAACTCCACGTGCAGGCGCTCTTCGAAGGCGCGGATGGTGCGCATCACCCGGTAGGCATGCAGCAACTGCTCAGTGGTCAAGGGTGTCGACATTTTTATTCTCCTGGGGGGCTTCGGACTGAAGGTTCACGGGGTGTTGCCGGTGCTGGCGGTCGATGGCCAGCAGGCGCTGGCGCGCCGCGTGGGCCAGGACCGCATTGACGTCGATGCTCAGCGGGCCGCCGCCATCGAGGGTGACCGTGGGCCGGTCATGGGCGTTGAATTCGATTTCCCGCTCGCCGTCCAGGGCCAGGGTGCCGGCCCTCAGGCACAGCGGCTGGGGCACGTCGGGCAGCAGGTAGCCGGCGTCCCGCACGCCGCAGCCCTGCAACAGGCCCGGGGCCAGGGGCACCAGCAGCGCCTCGGGGGCTTGCGCATCCAGGCGCATCCAGGCACCGTGGGGTTCCTTGCGGGTGACCGGCAGCCACAGCCCGCACAGGGCGGAAATGCCGATCGACTGGGGCTCGGCGAAGGTCACGAAGACCTCGGCCAGATCGCTGGCGCGGCTGATGGCGCGGGCGCCGACAAAGGCCAGGGGCGACACCGCCACGTCCACCAGGGCCACCTCGCAGAGGCCTCGGGACGGCTCGCGCACCAGCAAGCGCTTGTTACGCCGCAGGGCGATTTCGCCGGGTACCCGGCCGCTGGCGTAAAGGCCGCCGGCCAGCCCGGCGCTGGTGGCTTCGCGCAGCTCCGGGAAGGCGTTGTTGGTGCCGGTGGACAGGGTCAGCAGCGGGATATCGCCGACCTCGGCGGCCACCGCCTTGTGGGTGCCGTCGCCGCCGAGCACGGCAATCAGCGCTACCTCGCGCCGGACCATCCAGCGCGCCGCCTGGCGGGTGTCCTCGACGCTCTGGCGCAGGGGCAGGTCGAGGAACTCCAGGGCCGGCCAGCGATGGTCCCGGGCCTGGCGGCTGCGGCTGTTCTTCTGCACCGCGGCGGCGATCCCGGTCATGTCGGTGGGCATCAGCACCTGCTCGATGCCGGTGGCGCCGAAGGCTGCCAGCAGACGCTGGATCACCGAGACCTTGTCGGTGCTGGAAAACAACCCGGCGTTGGCGGTGAGGCGGCGCACATCGCGGCCCGAGGCCGGGTTGGCGATGATGCCCACGCTCAGGGGACGGCGACTCATAAGGTCACCGCGGGCGGATCACAGGCAGGACACGACATGGAGTACCTCGTTCTTGTTTCTGGATGGGCCAGTCAGGGCTGGTTACCTAGGAATAGAGCAAGGCCGGGGCCAATTGCCCTGGAAAACCCGGACAAGGCCGATCCAGAGCCGTTGCTCGAGTGTCCGGACGGCTTGCCCGACCCCGCCGATGAGACGTCGCATGTCAGCCTGCACGGGGTCTCGGCGAGACCTTGAGACGTTGCGTCTCACGCCCGCCGCCGGTGCAGCCGGCGCTTGTCGCGGCAGGCGGATCGGCGCCTAATTGCGCCCACAATGATAAGAAGCTGCAACCGGAGGCCTTCATGCTTTCCGCACATTCAAGAGCCCACGTGGACTGCGTCAGCCGGGTCCTGAAAAACGCCGCGCACCTGCCCCAGGCGCCGGTCCCGAGCCTGATCCTCGACTCCTGGCGCCGTTCCATGGAGCAGCACCACCTGGACCCCGGTTCGCTGCAGGGGCCACGCATCCTGTCCCAGGACGTGCTCAAGGAATGCCGCGAGCGCTCCGACCTGTTCCTGCGCATTGCCAGCGAAGAAGTGGCCCGCCTCCACGGCCGGGTGCGCGACGCCGACTACTGCGTGCTGCTCACCGACGCCCAGGGCCGGACCATCGACTACCGGGTGGAATCGACCATTCGCAACGACTGCCGCAAGGCCGGCCTGTACCTGGGCACCTGCTGGTCGGAGGGCGAGGAAGGCACCTGTGGCGTGGCCGCGGTGCTCACCGCCCGGGCGCCGATCACGGTGCACAAGCGCGACCACTTTCGCGCGGCCTTCATCGGCCTGACCTGCTCCGCCGCCCCGGTGTTCGATCCCCAGGGCGAGCTGCTGGGGGTGCTCGACGTTTCGGCGGTGCGCTCGCCGGACGAGCGCCGTTCCCAGCACCTGATCCGGCAGCTGGTGGTGCAGAGCGCCCGGGAGATCGAACAGGCGTTCTTCATGAGCAGCGCCCAGGGTTACTGGGTGCTGCGGGCCCACGCCAGCCCGGGCTATGTCGACAGCCAGCCCGACTACCTGCTGGCCTGGGACGACGACGGCTGCCTGCGCGCGCTGAACCCGGCGGCCCGGGCCTACCTGCTGCAACGTTATGGCCAACTGCCCCAGCACATCGCCCAGGTGTTCGACCCGCAACGGCTGCAGCGCGCCCGGGACGAAGCGTTGTGCCCGCTGTCCGCCGAACTGCATGGACGGCTGCGGGCGCCGCGACGGCCCCTGAGCCGCCCGCGCCTGAGCCTGGCCGGCGAGCCACTGGACCCTCGGGTGGAACAGAATCTGCGCCTGGCGGTACGGGTCAAGGACCGCCATCTGCCAGTGCTGATCCAGGGCGAAACCGGTTCCGGCAAGGAGGTCTTCGCCCGCCAGCTGCACCAGGCCAGCCAGCGCCGCGAGCGGCCGTTCGTGGCGGTGAACTGCGCGGCGATCCCGGAAAGCCTGATCGAGAGCGAACTGTTCGGTTATGTCGCCGGGGCCTTTACCGGGGCCTCCGGCAAGGGCATGCAAGGTCTGTTGCAACAGGCCGATGGCGGGACCCTGTTTCTCGACGAGATCGGCGACATGCCCCTGGCCTTGCAGACCCGCTTGCTGCGGGTGCTGGCCGAAGGCGAAGTGGCGCCCCTGGGGGCGTCGCAACGCCGGTCGGTGGATATCCAGGTGATCTGCGCCACGCACCGCGACCTGGAAGGCCTGGTGGCCGAGGGGAGTTTTCGCGAGGATCTGTATTTCCGCCTGGGTGGGGCGCGCTTTCAGTTGCCGCCGCTGCGCGAACGCAGCGACCGGCTGGCGCTGATCACGCGGATTGTCGAGGAGGAGTCCCAGCGCTGCGAGGCGCCGGTGCAGTTGGGCAACGCGGCCCTGGAATGCCTGTTGGGCTATCGCTGGCCGGGCAATGTGCGGCAATTGCGGCATGTCCTGCGCTATGCCTGCGCGGTGTGCGAGGGGCCGTTGATCCAGCTGCATGACCTGCCGGAGTCAGTGCGCGGCGTCGAGCCCGCGGGCGCCCTGCCCGTCCAGGAAACCGGCGGCAGCCCGGAACGCCAGGCATTGCTCGATGCCCTGGTGCGCCACCGCTGGAAGCCGCTGGCGGCGGCCAAGGCCCTGGGTATTTCCCGCGCCACCCTGTACCGCCGCGTGCAACGGCACGGCATCCAGATGCCCGGCCGCAGCCCGGCCTGAGCTGAGTTGGCTACACAGTCGGCAGCGGCTACGGGGTCGGGGGCTGGAAGCGCGCGCGGTAGCGGCCGGGGCTTTCGCCGGTCCATTTCTTGAAGGCGCGGTGGAAGGCGCTGGGTTCCTGGAAGCCGGTGCGTTCGGCGATTTCGCCGATGCTGGCGCGGCTCTCGCGCAGCAGTTCGACGGCCATGGCGCGCCGCACTTCGTCCTTGATTTCCTGGTAGGAAATGCCCTCGCGCTCCAGGCGCCGGCGCAGGGTGCTGGGGCTGATCCCGGCTTCGCCGGCGAAGGCCTCCAGGGTCGGCCACTGGCTGTAATCACTGCGCCGCAGGCGTTGATAGACCTGGGTCGCGGCGCCGTGCTGGTTGCGGAAACGGATCACCAGCCACTGCGGCGCGCTGCGCAAAAACACCTTGAGCGCCGCCAGGTCCTGGACCACCGGCAGGCGCAGGAAGCGGCTGGCGAATTCGATTTCGGTGCGCTCGGCGCCGAAGGTCAGGTTCGGCCCCCAGAGCAAGGCGTCGTCGCTCAGAGGCAGGCGCGGATAGCGAAAGTCGGCGCGGTCGATGGGGATGCGCCGCCCACCGAGCCAACACAGCAGGCTGATCATCAGCACCAGGAAGGTCTCTTCGCCGAAACGCCCGGTGGCCTCGTCGCGGGGCTGGCTGTCGAGGCTCAGCACCGCGCGCTTGCCGCGCACGCTGAGGCTGCCGCGAAAGTCCCGCAGGAACAGGGCGAAGCTGGTCAGGCATTGGCGCAGGGCCTTTTCCAGGGTCGGCTCCTGGATCAGCCCGCGGCAGATCAGGGCGAACGCCCCCGGCGGCAGGCCGTGGGAGTCGAGCTGGAAAAACTCGTCCCGCAGTTCGCGGATCTGGATCAGCCACAGGGCGGCGAAGGCACTGGCCGGGACCCGCTCCTCGGGGTGGGCGAGCACGGCCGGGTCGATGCCCGCCTCGGCCAGCACCGCGGCCAGGCGCTCGGGACGGTCGCGCCAGGCGTGGACCATCACCTGCACGAAGTAGACCGCGACCGAATCCTTTTCCCGCATCGAATGACTGCTCCCTGTGGCTGTGGACATGGCAAAAAACGCCAGCGCGGCTGAACGCTTTTGGCATAGGCCGGGGTCGGCGCGGGCACTAGACTCGCGCCTCGAAGGTTGCATTGCAAGACGCTCCCGCGCCGCTCTGCGACACGCCCGGACGAAGGAAGAGTAGCCAAATGAATCTGCACAACATCGGTGTGATCGGCGCCGGCACCATGGGTAACGGTATCGCGCAGGTCTGTGCCCTGGCCGGGTTCGAAGTGACCTTGCTCGACATCAGCGACAGCGCCCTGCAAAAGGCCGTGGCCACCGTGGGCAAGAACCTCGACCGGCAGATCGCCAAGGACAGCCTGAGCGAAGCGCAAAAACTCGCAGCCCTGGGGCGCATCCGCACCAGCACCGACTACGCCAGCCTTGCCGACGCACAACTGGTGATCGAGGCGGCCACAGAAAACCTCGACCTGAAACTGCGGGTGCTGCAGCAGATCGCCGCCCAGGTCAGCACCCAATGCGTGATCGCCTCCAACACCTCGTCGCTGTCGATTACCCAGCTGGCCGCCAGCGTCAGCGCCCCCGAGCGTTTTATCGGCCTGCACTTCTTCAACCCGGTGCCGCTGATGGGCCTGATCGAAGTGATCCGTGGCCTGCAGACCAGCGACGCGACCCACGCCCTGGCCCTGGACCTGGCCACCCGCCTGGGCAAGACCGCGATCACCGCCGGCAACCGCCCGGGCTTCGTGGTCAACCGCATCCTGGTGCCGATGATCAACGAGGCGATCCTGGTCTTGCAGGAAGGCCTGGCCAGCGCCGAGGACATCGACGCCGGCATGCGCCTGGGCTGCAACCAGCCGATCGGCCCGCTGGCCCTGGCCGACCTGATCGGCCTGGACACCCTGCTGGCGATCCTTGCGGCCTTCTACGACGGCTTCAACGACAGCAAATACCGCCCCGCGCCGCTGCTCAAGGAAATGGTCGCGGCCGGTTACCTGGGGCGCAAAAGCGGTCGTGGGTTCCATGCCTATGGCTGAGCGTTGCTCGAACTTCGCCGAGAGCCGCGACAAGGCCCTGGAGCTGTTCGCCAGCAAGGGCTTCGGCCAGGTCGGCATGCGCGAGTTGGCGAGCCACCTGGGGCTGGCCCCGGGCTCGCTGTACCACCATTACCCGAGCAAGCAGCACCTGCTGCTGGACTTGATCGAAGAGTTTTTCGATGAGCTGTGCTGCACCCTCAAGCGCCTGCAAAAGCGCAAGCTCCAGGGCGACTGCCTGCCGGCGCTGATTCGTGCCCACCTGAAACTGCACCGGGAGCTGCCGCGGCATTTTCGCCTGGTGGAGCGCGACAGCGGCTGCCTGAGCCCCGAGCAGCAACAGCGGGTCGGGCACCTGCACGAACGTTACGAGCTGCAACTGTTGCAACTGCTGGGCACCCCGCCCGGCCTCGGCGAAGCGGCGCAACGGGCCACGGCCCATGCGGTGGCCAGCCTGCTGAACAGCGCCCCCAGCTGGTTCAACGAACAGTCCCTGGGCGAGCGTGAACGGGAAGCCCTCCTGGAAAACCTGTTGAGCGGGGCCATCGAGCGCCTGCTGGGCGGCGCAGCGCCCTGTAGCGCGGTGGCCTGAGCCTCGCAACCGTCCCCTGTAGCCGCTGTCGAGCCTGCGAGGCTGCGATCGCCCCCGCAGGGCGCGCAGGGATATTGAGACCGCTGGAGGACCTTCGGTCCTATCGCAGCCTGCGGCAGCGGCTACAGAGGCGGCAGTTCTGGCCTCGATCAGCAGCAACGTCCAGACAGCAAAGGGCAGCGCCTGCTTGTACCCATTCCTGTTAAGCGCCGTATCGCTGATCGCCAAACGCACTATGTCGGCGCACAGTGCCTTGTTCCGCCTGGATATATTTTTTCCCGATAACGGCTATTCAAAGTTAGTCGTTCACCCCCGTGCCTGCTCCGTGGCCCGCCTGCTTAACTGCAAAAGCTGCCGGATAGCGCAGTCTCTACAACCCCCACGGAAGGCAACGCCATGAGTTCAACCTCGCAACATGTCATTCCGCCCTATGGAGTGGCGATTCAGAAAGCAATCTCCCTCGGCAACCTGCCGCAGATGAAGTCCCTGCTCAAACAGCGCGATTCATCCCAGAAAGAATCCAAAGAATTGAGCAGTGCCTACGAGCAGTTGGCACAGGAAGTCGCCCGTCTGGAGCGGCGCTAACGCTGTTTCCATTTTCTAATGCATTGGAGGCAATCATGTCCGGTTCCACTTCGTCCCCTACTGGCCTGTTTCCCCTCAGCTACCGGATCGGCACTCAGATCCCGGGCGCGCCGAGCCTTGCTCTCAACCTGCTGGTCTACACCCCCGACCAGACCGTGCGCGGCACCTCGCTCATCACCCAGGCCGTCAGCCCGCCCCTGGAATTGCAGTCCGATGTATGGGGGCAATACACCTACCTGACCGTCATGCCGCCCAGCACCAGCAAGATCCTGGTGACCGCCCAGGGCAATCAGGGCGGACCGAGCTCCAACTCGATCGTCACCTTCAAGATCCAGCTGGTGGTGGACGAAGACTGGCAGAGCGGTGTCGCCAACTACCAGTACTACAACGGCAATCAGTGGGTCTCGGTGGAAAACGCTCCGGCCCATCTGGTCGGGCCGGTGCCCTCCTACACCCTGCAAACGCACCAGGAAACCGCTCCGGCCCTGCAGGCGTATCCACCGATCCATCCGCTGTACGCCGCGCCTATCCATGGCGCCATCGCCAGCGGCGACCTGACCCAGATGAAAACCCTGGCCAGCCAGGCCACGCAGCAACTGGAGCAGTTGCCCCAACTGCGCAACGCGCTGGATGCAGCCAAGGACGAAATCGGCAAGCTCGAGCGCCGCTGATCGGCGCGCGCCCCCTGACCCGACTTCCCTGAATACGAACAAGGAGTTGCACCATGCAAACTGGACTGTTCCACACCCGCCTCCACGTCACCACAGCGCTGGTGGGCGCCCCGGTTCTGACCCTCGACCTTCTGGTCAACACCCCACAGAAAAAAGTCAGCGGCGTGGCCCGCGTGTTCAAGAGCACTTATCCGCCGGTGAACTTCTTCGCCGACGTGTGGGGTGAGTATTCCCAGCTCCACCTGCACCCCTCGACCGAAGGCCACATCATCCTGAAGCTCGACGGCAACCCCAGCGGCCCGACCAGCCAGCTCGCCGAGACCTTCCACCTGCAAGGGATTCTCGGGCTCGACTGGGCCAGCGGTTCCGCCAGCTACCGGTACTACTACCAGGGCAGCTGGCAGGACGTGCAGCACGGCACCGTCAGCCAGGCGTCGATCCCGCACCCGGAACCCGTGCCGCATCACCCCATCCCGCTGTATGCCGTGGCGGTGCAGCATGCCCAGGCCAGCGGTGACCTGGCGCAACTCAAGGCGGTGGTCCGCCAGGGCGAACAGCAGCTGGCCAGCAGCGATGCGCTGCGCAGCGCCTTGCAGCAGCTGAACGCCGAGATCGCCCGCCTCGAAGCGCGCTGAGCCGTGGCGTCCGGGCCTGGCTGCCTGCCGCCAGGCCCGGTGCTCCACGGGAACACCCGGTGTCCGCCCGGGCCGGCATCGCCAGGGACGGCGCGGACCTTCACCAGGCTTGTGCCGCGCCTGTGGGCGCCCAAGGACTGTCCATGTCAGCCAATCGCCCCGCCCGCTACCTCAGCGAAACCGATCTCAAGCGTTATGTACCGGTGCACGTGGTCTGGGAAATCACCCTCGCCTGCGACCTCAAGTGCCTGCATTGCGGCTCGCGCGCCGGCCACCGACGCCCCGATGAATTGAACACCCAGGAATGCCTGGAGGTGATCGACGCCCTCGCCGCCCTCGGCACCCGGGAAATTACCCTGATCGGCGGCGAAGCCTACCTGCGCAAGGACTGGACCCGCCTGATCCAGGCCATCCACGACCACGGCATCTACTGCGCGATCCAGACCGGCGGGCGCAACCTCACCCCGGCGAAGATGCAGGCCGCGGTGGACGCCGGGCTCAACGGCGTGGGGGTGTCGCTGGACGGCCTGGCGCCCTTGCATGACGCCGTGCGCAATGTTCCCGGCTCCTTCGACAAGGCCGTGGACACCCTGCGCCGGGCCAAGCAGGCCGGGCTTGCGGTCAGCGTCAACACGCAGATCGGCGCGGCCACCCTGCCCGACCTCGAGGAGCTGATGAACCTGATCATCGAACTGGGCGCCAGCCACTGGCAGATCCAGCTGACGGTGGCCATGGGCAACGCGGTGGATCACCCGGAACTGCTGCTGCAACCCTATCGACTGCTGGAGGTCATGCCGTTGCTGGCCCGCCTCTACCGCGAAGGCCTGGAACGCGGGCTGCTGATGAACATCGGCAACAACATCGGTTATTACGGCCCTTACGAACACATGTGGCGCGGCTTCGGCGACGAGCGCGTGCACTGGAGCGGCTGCGCCGCCGGGCAGACGGTGCTGGCCCTGGAGGCCGACGGCACGGTGAAGGGTTGCCCGTCGCTGGCGACGGTGGGGTTCTCCGGCGGCAATGTGCGCGACATGAGCCTGCACGACATCTGGCACTACAGCGAAGGCATGCATTTCGGCCGCCTGCGCTCGGTGGACGACCTCTGGGGGTATTGCCGCACCTGCTACTACAACGACGTGTGCCGCGGCGGCTGCACCTGGACCTCGCACTCGCTGCTGGGCAAGCCCGGCAACAACCCGTACTGCCACTACCGCGCCCTGGACCTGCAGAAAAAAGGCCTGCGCGAACGCATCGTGAAACTCGAGGACGCCGCCAAGGCCTCGTTCGCGGTCGGCCGTTTCGACCTGATCACCGAACGCATCGACACCGGCGAAACCATCAGCAGCGTCAGCGACAGCGGCCAGGTGATCAAGCTGGCGTGGATCAACCAGGGGCAGAAATCCCCCGAGGAAGGACGCCTGCCCACCCAGCTCGCGCTGTGCCGCAGTTGCCTGCAGTACATCCATGCCCACGAAGTCATCTGCCCGCACTGCTCGGCCGACGTGGCCAGCGCCCAGGCCGACTACCAGGCCGACCGGGCCCGGCAACAGGCGATCATGGACCGCCTGACGAGCCTGCTGGGCATGCCCCAGAGCCGGCTGATGTAGCGCCACTCGGGACCCGTCGCCGCTCTAGCGGCGGGTCCGCCGGGGCTTGTATCAATGGCGATAACCCGCGCCGGGTCCATGAGAAAACCGTCTAAAGACAAGCCCACTGCCACGCCGGTTTGCGGCTTTGCTAGGAGGGTCGTAATCCATCTGGTTGCAGGCGTGGGCACGCTTATCCGGCATGTCCGCCGCCTCTTCGTCCACCCGGGAGTCCAGCATGAAAATCAATCCCTACCTGATCTTCAACGGCGATTGCGCCGCCGCTTTCAAGTTCTACGCCCAGAGCCTGCAAGGCACCCTGGAAATGATGATGACCTTCGGCGAAAGCCCCATCCGCGACCATGTTCCCGCCGCCTGCCACGACCTGATCATGCACACCCGCCTGGTGGTGGGCGACCAGGCCATCATGGGTTCGGACAGCACCCCCGACCGGCCTTACGCGGGTATCCACGGCTGCTCGATCTCGCTGAATGTCGACAGCATCGCCGAGGCCGAACGGGTGTTCGCCGCGCTGGCGGACCAGGGCACGGTCCTGATGCCCCTGGAGGCCACCTTTTGGGCGGCACGCTTCGGCATGTTGATGGACCGCTTCGGCGCTTCGTGGATGGTCAACTGCGAAAAGGATCAGTGACCGACGCCCGCCCTTGACCCAGCGGTGCCCCGCAGCCCCGCGGCGCCTCAGGCCTGGCGCGTTTGCAGGACTGCCAGGCGCTGGCGGATGCCTTCGCTGGCCATCGGCCCGGCCTGGACCGTGCACTGCTCCAGCGGCACCGGGCGGCCATCGGCGACGTCCGCCATCATCGGCCGCACCGGCCGCCCCGTGGCGCGCTCGACAATCTGCACGCTTTCCCCTTCCGGCGCGTAATGGCGATTGCCCCAGGCGACAAAGGCCATCAGCACCACCCGGAAATCCTCGCCCCGGGCGGTCGGCACATATTGGTAGCGCAGCGGCCGCTGGCTGTAGGGCTCGCGCTCCAGCAACCCGGCCTCGACCAGGGAATTCAAGCGCCGGGTGAGCATGTTGGGGGCGATCTCCAGGCTGCGGGAAAACTCCTCGAAACGCCGCAGGCCATGCAGGGCGTCGCGCATGATCAGGATGCTCCACCACTCGCCCACCCGCTCCAGGCTGCGGGCGATCGGGCATTCTTCGTGAAGGAGGGTCTTGCGTTGCATGGCGGTTCCTCGGCTTGCGCTGTTGCGTACTTGTCGTTCGGGCATGTTACTTTCATGATGATAGTGACGTCCATAGAGCGAATTACCCCCACACGAGTTGAAGGAGCTGAAAGGTCATGAACAAACGCATTGTCGTCACCGGCATGGGCGCACTGACCCCGCTGGGCTGCGGCGTCGAGCAGATCTGGCAACGCCTGCTGGCCGGGCAGTCGGGCATCCGCCGGCTGCCGGAAGCGCTGGTCGGCGACCTGCCGATCAGCATCGGCGGCCAGGTTCCCGACCGCCTCGAGGACCCGCAGGCCGGCTTCGATCCGGACGCGCTGCTGGCGCCCAAGGAGCAGCGCAAGATGGACCGCTTCATCCTCTTCGCCCTGGCCGCCGCGCAAGAAGCCCTGGCCCAGGCCGGCTGGGCGCCGCGGACCGCCGAGGAGCAGGAGCGTACCGCCACCATCATCGCCTCGGGCGTGGGCGGCTTCCCGGCCATCGCCGAGGCGGTGCGCACCACCGACAGCAAGGGGCCGCGCCGGCTTTCGCCATTCACCATTCCGTCCTTTCTCAGCAATATGGCCGCCGGCCATGTGTCGATCCAGCACGGTCTCAAGGGGCCGCTGGGGGCGCCGGTCACCGCCTGCGCCGCGGGCGTGCAGGCCATCGGTGACGCCGCGCGGATGATTCGGGCCGGGGAAATCGACGTCGCCGTCTGCGGTGGCACGGAGGCCACGATTCACCGGGTCAGCCTCGCCGGCTTCGCCGCCGCGCGCGCCCTGTCCAGCGATTTCAACGACACCCCGGAACGCGCTTCGCGGCCCTTCGACCAGGCCCGCGACGGTTTCGTGATGGGCGAAGGCGCCGGCCTGCTGGTCATCGAGGAGCTGGAACACGCCCTGGCCCGGGGCGCCACGCCGATCGCCGAACTGGTGGGCTACGGCACCAGCGCCGATGCCTATCACATGACCGCCGGCCCCGAAGACGGCGACGGCGCCCGCCGGGCCATGCAGCAGGCGTTGCGCCAGGCCGGCGTCGATCCGTCCCAGGTGCAGCACCTGAATGCCCACGCCACCTCCACTCCGGTGGGCGACAAAGGCGAGCTGGCGGCGATCAAGCGCGTGTTCGGCAGTGACAGCAAACTGGCCATCGCCTCGACCAAGTCGGCCACCGGCCACCTGCTGGGCGCCGCTGGCGGCATCGAAGCGATCTTCACCGTCCTGGCGCTGCGCGACCAGATCGCCCCCGCCACCCTCAACCTGGAAACCCCCGATGCCAGCGCAGAGGGTCTCAACCTGATTCGTGGCCAGGCACAACCCTTGGCGATGGAATATGCCTTGTCCAATGGCTTCGGCTTTGGCGGGGTGAATGCCAGCGTGCTGTTCCGCCGCTGGGGGTAAGGCGGGGTTGTCATGCCCGGGCGAGTCGAGGCGAGCGCGGCCCCGCCTTGCCTTTGTCCCGGGCTCTTTTTTACCCGCCCGCCCAAGGCCCTGACGCAACTGAATAACGCCCTGGGCACCGCTAACCGAATCGAAATAACGCCGGAATCCATAGCGGACAGATCGGGCTTTTCCCAGGACGATCGTGCCAACTTTTTCTGACGCTACCCACACCCTCCGCCTGAATCGGTAGCTTGAGCGCAGATTTCGGAGCGCGTATTAACCAGGCCCTGGAATCCGAGCGAAGAAGAACAAGAAGACTTCAGCTCTTGTTTTTTTTTCATGACTTTTCAGTTTGTGAGGGAAAACGAACCATGGCGATTTTCGACTACAAAGGCCAAGACGGCCGCGTCCTGATTTCAGATGCCTGGAACCTGGCCACCTATACCAGCGGCGTAGCGACGGTAGGCGCGCTCTACCATTTGCCCGGGGCGGTCCTGGGCGAAGGCAACACCTTTGTCCTGCCCAAGGGCTGGCGCGAGATCAGCGCCAGCGACCTGGGCATCGACGGCAGCCACCTCGACCTGACAGGCAGCTTCAAGGGCGAAAACGTATCCGGCTCCCAGGCCAAGGTATTTGGCCAATACGACGAGAGCGGCAAGCTGGTCAAAATGGGCTTTTCGATTGCCGGCACCAACTCGCCGATGGACTTGCTGGGATACCCGGCCATGATCGACAACTCCTATATCCACGGCTATGACTACCTGCTCGACTCGATCAAGAACTACGCCACCGGCCATAACCTGACGGGCAAGGATGTGCTGGTCACCGGCTACAGCCAGGGCGGCTCCGTGACCAACAGCATGTACCTGGGCAGGGAAAACCTGGCCGGCGGCTTTTTCAAGGATTCGGACTACTTCGGCATGGCATCGCCCAAGGCCAGCAACAGCGATGGCATCTTCAACTTCGGCTTTGAAAACGACATCGTGCACCGGCTCATCGGCGAGCAGACCGACCTGAGCGGCGCCATTCTCGCAGCCCTCAAAGGCAGTGATGCCAGCTACACCTCGACCACCGACAACATTGTGCTATTCGACACGGTCTACTCCCTGCCCACCTGGCCCAACGGCCCCTTCTCCGTGGTCAATCCCAACGGCTGGGTGGCGCACCTGGAAGGCATCTTCATCAACCCTATCCAGCGCATCGGCCAATCGACCTTCTACGACTACATCGAGCGCGACAGCACCATCGTCATCAGCAACCTCGACCCGGTCAGCCGCGGCTTTACCTGGGTCAGCGACAAATACTCCCCCACCTCCAACCACTTCGGCACTCCGGCCTTTCTCCTCGGCACGGACAGCGCGGACAAGCTGCAGGACGGCAGGAACGACGACTTCCTCGACGGATTTGCCGGCAACGACAGCTTCAAGCTCAGCACCGGCACCGACATCGTCGCCGGCGGCGTGGGCGACGACAAAGTCTTCCTGCAGGGGACGGTCACCAGCTACGAAGCCGTGCGCCTGAGCGATGGCAGCCTGTTTCTCAACGACACCACCGGACGTTATGGCCTCAAGGAACTGCATGACGTCGAGCATGTCGAGTTCGAAAGCCTCCTGGGCCAGACCTTGACCCCGGCCTTTACCGTGACCAGCAGCAAGCTCGATTTCGAAGGCCTGTTCGGCTCGGACAAGAGCTACGCCAAAGCCACCGAAGGCACGCAACAGGCAGACACCCTGAAAGGCACCGCCGCCCGCGACCTGATCTTCGGCCAGGGCGGCAACGACCTGATTGACGGGGGCGCCGGCAACGATCTGCTGCACGGCGGAGACGGCAATGACGTCCTGCTCGGCGGCGCTGGCAACGACGCACTCTACGGCGGCGCGCACAACGATATCCTGGTGGGCGGCCAGGGCAACGACACCCTCAGTGGTGGCGTCGGCAGCGATCTGTTCGTCTTCGACCAGGGCGGCTTCGGCCATGACCGGATCACCGACTTCAACGTTCACCAGAACGGATTCGATCAGTTGGTGTTTTCCAAATCCCTGTTCGCCTCCGCGGCTGCCGTCATCAGCGCCACCAGCCAACAAGGCAGCGACAGCCTGATCGTCGCGGGCGACAGCAGCATCACCCTGGTCGGGTTCAACGCCGCGCAGCTGAGCGCGGACATGATCAGCCTGGTCTGATGTTCGATGGCAACACCCTCCTCCAAGGGTGTTGCTCCAGCAGGAAACAAAAAGGGCCCACCTTACGGTGGGCCCTTCCTGATCATCCATTCTTCTGTCTCTCTTCAACCCACGCCAACTACTTAGTTTGATTTTAGAATAAGCGCTATTCACTTTAATAATGTTGGCTTTCATGACAACGGCGCTGTTTTTCATCTACCCGCAACAAAGCCACGGCGTCGCAGCGCCCGCCTCGAAGTAAAGCCACCTGCGTCCTGCCGAAGCCTCGACATGACACCGCCCCCCTCAGGGGGCCTGGTGCGTTTTACTGGCAACCGCGATCACTCGGTGCTGTGCGTTCAGACAAAAATCCCAGCGCGCATAGGCGCATCGGACAGGGTCGCCCCCTGCGCCGTCAACGAGTTGAACAAGGCATGGCCCTGAAGCAACTTGCCGTACCAGGCGTTCAAGGTCTCGACATCCGCCTGCCCTTCACCTGCCTCGACCCACAACACCAGATCGCCCGCGACGTCAGCCGTCAGCCGCACGGGGGCGAGCGGCGAGAACGGGCTGTTGACTTGCAACAACTGCAGCACCACGCCTTGAAGCAGGGTCTTGGGCAACGCGCCCAGGCGCAAGGCGATCAACCAGCCGTCCGGCATCCGCTCCAGCAGCAGTTCCGGCCCCTCGCCAATGCGCAGGCGACAGGTGTGCTGATCCTCGGATGGCAACGCCAGGTCCCATTGGTCCAGCCAGCTCTTCAACGTCATGGGGCTTACTCCGCGATTCGCCAGGCCTTGGCCATCTCGATGGTGGTGGAGCTCAGCGGCTTGCTCCAGGGTTTGTTACGGGCGCCATAGTTGTCGGCAAGGTCGTCCAGCGCCTGATTGATCTGGGCCGGGGTGGTGGCACGCATCAGGCTGTGCTCGACGCGACGCAGCAATGCCAGGTTGGAGTCCGGCTGCCCGACCCGGTAGAGGGACGGCAGAATCACTTCCTTGCGGATGTTGTCGGCGATCACCGCCACATCACGCTTGCGCATCTCGTCGAGCGCCGCCTTCAACACCGGCGACTCCACGGGCGTGCTGCGCAGGGCGCCCAGCAAGCGTTGATGATCGACGTTATCCGTGTTGTTCAGCGTGTTGGTCAGCCATGCCTGACGGTCCGGGGTCGATGCCAGAGCATCCAGGCGCGCGAAGGCCGAATTCATGTCGCCCGTCAGCTTCATCTCGTCGGCCGAAACGATGGCCACCGTCAGCTCGGACAACGCCTCGGCCGCCGCTCGCCGAAACTGCACCACGTCCGCCGTGCGAACCGGGTCCTGCGCCGCGACGCCGGCCAGCATTTCGTCGTCCAGCGCCAGCAGCGCGCCTTCCATCGTGGCAAACGTGTGGGCCTCGCGGGCCTGCAAACGGTTGTCGAGGTGGTTGCCGACTTCATCCTGCAACAGCGATTGCAGCTCGTTCTTGACGTTATCGGGCATGGTGAAATTCAGGGTTCCGCTGAGCATGCCACTGTAATCGCCCGACTCGGTCTTGAGCGGCACCACCACCGTCTGGTCTTCGAACGCGGCAAGCCCCCGTTCCTGCAAGGCCGCTTGCGCTCCCAACGGCGCCCCCACGACCCATTCCTTCAAGTTCAAGGAGCCTTTGCCGGGACCCTGCTCGGCGACCGCCTCCTCGGGAAACTTGAGAATGAGGTTGTCGGCCTGACGCAACGGGCTGCTCGCGAACTGCCGATTGATCATCTCCGGTACCGGGACGTTGAGCATGACGCCGCCATCCTGGAAGAACGTACGCTCGCCCTGTTCCTGGAACGGATGGCTAGTTTCCCCCATCTGCTTGAACACAATCGGGAACGAGCCGGAGATGTGTGCGGCGCGGGCGATGTCCATGTCGGGAGTCAGTTCGCTATTGAACACGACCAACTGCGGACGCCCTTCAAACATTGCCGTGGCGGTGATGTTCAGTTCCTTGATCTGCGGGATCTGCTTGCTGAGCACAGCCAGGTCGCCGAAGGTCACCACGCCGCCCTTCTCCAGTTTTTGCGAAATGGCGCTGACGGCGGGTTGCCGGGCGACCTCGGGATGCGCCGCGATCTGGTTCAGCACAGACTTGCTGGACTCCGTGCGCAGGACTTTCTCCAACGGCGCGGCTTCGGAGCCCAGGCGAGGAAGGATGTTGTAGAGCAAGCGAATGATGCTGCCGACCACCCCCAGCTTGCCCCCGGTCATCAGGGTTCCGGTGGCGGAAACCGCATGCTGGATTTTCTTCTGGAAGCTGTTGCCGCTGTCGAGCAGGGAAATCAGGTCCATGCCGTCCGACAGATTCTTGAACGAACTGGCGTTCATGCCGGACGACAACAATGCAGCAGTGATGGCCCCGGCAGAAGAGCCGGAAATGCTCTTGATACCTTCCAGAGCCCCCTTGTTTTCAAGCGCCGAAATCGCCCCCGGATACGCCGCGCCTTTGGCTCCCCCGCCACTGAGGACCAGGCTGGTCAGGGGTGGCCGGCTCAGCTGCACCTCGGTGACGCCGTTCTCGAAACTGCGCAGCGTGACGTGCCGCTGTCCCGCGCCTTCGGCGATCAGTTGCGACGCGCCTTCAGGCTGCGGTTTCACCAGGCTCGCACGGCCGATATCCGGCAGTTGCGCGCTGACCGCGACGCCGATCGTGCTCTTGAGCGCCGCCGTCAGGCCTTGCCCCACAGGGTCCGTGGACAACGTAGCCTTGGCCGGTTGTTGATCCTTTGGTGGTGTGACTTCCTGCGGCTGGCTGGCACCTGCAAGCGGGTTGACTGACGACTGAATGTGCATAAAAGGCTCCTGTAGAACGTAGGTTCTTTCCTGGAGCAAATACTAAGTGAATGGTTTTTTTGCTTTTTCCAATATCGGGCGCATTTTTATCAATTTAGAACTTCACGCAATCACTCCTCGATCGGGCCGCCAATCGATGACGCAGAAGCTCGGCCGCCCTGCATCCAGGTTTGCTTCAAGGCCGCTTCCAGGGCAGCCAACTGGCCGTCGACACTCGCATCGATGATGCCGATCTCGGTCTCCAGGATGCTGCCGCCCTGGTCCAGCCGCGCGTCGGCGATGACCTCGACATAGCCCACCTCCGGGAAGTCCTTGAGCACCCGGGAAATCTGCTCGCGCACCTCAGGCACCTGATCCGGATGCACATGCAGGATCACCTGCTTCTGGTTGCTGACCAACGACAGCGCCTGTTGCGTCACCTGTAACGTCAGCTCGATGTTGTCGTAGTCCTGGAGAATTTTGCGCACCGCTTGCAGCACCACGTCGCCCATCTGCCGCTCGACCTCGCGGTAGTAGTGATGACACTGCAACAGCGTCTCCTGAATCAGCGTGGCCTGACACTTGCGCGCTTCTTCGACACCGGCCTGCCAGCCCAGCGCCTTCTGTTGCTCGTAGACGTCGTGGGCCGCCTGCTCGATGTCCTCGGCACGCTTGCGGGCGACTTCGACCAGTTCGCCCGCCGTCAGGTAGTCCTGATAGTCGGCACTGCGCAGCAGGACCTGATCCGGCGCCAGTCGGACTTCAGAGGCTTTTATTTCAATAAATGGAAGCATTGCGGGCTCACTTGTCGGGCGATTTTCAGGCACAACGCCTGGGCCAACGGGCGCTGGCTGCGGCTCACCGTCCACTGCATCGCAGGCTCGGATAACCGGGATTCGGAATGCGTCAGGCGCAAGGTGAGGCGGCGGGCAAATCCTGGCTGCACGTCACCGCAGGCCAGCAGCCAGAACGCCAGTGCGCGCTGGCGAAAGCAATCACCGAGCTCGCCTTCAGGCAACGGTTGCTGCCAGCCGTCCGGCCAGGGGCCGATGCTCAGTTCCAGTTGCTCCAGGCAGTAACGATGCCCGGCCTCGCCAATCGCGGCGTGAACCCGTCGCAGGCTGGTTGCGTCCAGCACCTGGCGAATGGCGTGGCCATGCAGCAGCGCGCCCAGATAACCGAGTGTCTTCTCCAGCGCGGCCTGCTCAAAGAACGCCAGGCCACCGAGTGTCGGCGGCAACTCATACTCGATGTCCAGCTGGCACTCAGCCAACAGCCAGGCATTGATCCTGCTGTGTCGACGCCAATGGCCGAGCGTGTCGGCCAGCCTCGTCAACGCAGGCGGAACGTGCGTGAGGTGGATGTAACGGGCCGGGCAAAACCTCAATTGGTAGGGCGTCAGCAACAGCGTCATCACGAAAACCTGCCGCGCTGCCACAAGTACTGGCCGAGGTTGCTGACCAACAGCAGCGCGATCAGCAACCCGAACAACCCCAGCAACCGACCGCGGGACTCCTCTGTCACCTGAATCGAGAACACCGTGTCATAACGCGGGGCGAGCGGGACCTGCCGGACATCGGCCGAAGGCACCAGCACCACGCTGATACGGTCGTAACTCAGGCCTTCGATGCCGTTATTCACCAGTTGCTTGATTTGCGGAATGTAAGCGTCGAGCTGGATGTCCGCCGCGTGCTTGATGAACACCGACGCCGAGGCCGGCGAAGACTTCTTGCCCAGACCGTCGCGCTCTTCGGGCAGCACCACATGAACCCGGGCCACCAATACGCCGTCGATTTCCGACAGGGTCCGGGAGATTTCCTGAGCCTTCGCGTAATTGAGCCTGGCTCGCTCCTCGACCGGCGAAGAGATCAACCCCTCTTTGGGGAACACATCCTTGAGCGTGGAAAAGCTCTCGCGCGGATACCCCTTGCGCTTGAGCGCATCGATGGCCTCGGCGATATCGGACTCCTCGACCAGTAATTTGATCTTGCCGTCCTTGTCGGGTTGCTTCATCGCCCAGATCCCTTCCGTGCGCAGCAACGCGAGCATTTCGTTGCCTTCTTTCTGGCTGATGCCGGCATAGAGTTCGACCTTGCAACCGGCGAGCAGCAATACGGTCAACACCATCAGGATTCGATTGAGTCTCTTCACGCAACACCTTATTGGGTTTTCATCAGCGTTTCGACGTTCTGACTCATGCGCCCGACCGTCTTGGCTATCAGCTCCTCCTGCATGCTGATGCGCATCAACGACCACTGCATCTGCATCAGGCTGCTGGGGTCATCGCCGGGGGTCGAGAGCTCGACCTCAAGGTCATGCTTGGCCTGGGAAAAACGTTCTTTGATTTGTCCGATTTCATTGAGCAGGTTGCCGCCCAGGCTCTCGGCGCCCTTGCCCATCGCTTGCTCGAAATCGGCGATTTGCCCGGCACTGGCCTGGGGTGCCTTGAGCTCATCGAGACTGGTGACAGCGGCCTGACTTATCTGATTAACGTCCATCACGACTCCAGGTCGGGTGAGTGGGTGAAGCGCATCAAGTTTTCGATCATTGCGTTCGTGGGAATCAGGATCTGCAACTCGCGGCGCACGAGGGTCGCCAGGTAATCACTGCCCTCGACCCCCTTGATCTCGCCCAGCACGTTGAGCAATAGCGTTTCCTGCTGCTTGCCAAACGGCGCCTGCTCCTTGAGCAGGTCCTTGAGCGCCAGACGGTCCTGCTCGAGCCCCAGCTGTTGCTCCGGGAAACGCACCAGCAAACGGTCCGACAGGCCTTGCATCAACCAGTTGCGCAGCTCGTCACGACGCCCCTCAGCCGAGGCCGGCAGGTCCTGGCGATACCATTTCCAGACGGTTTCGCGCTGTTGCCGAGGGTCCATGCCCGCCAGCGCCGTCGTCAGGTCCGCACCTTGCAACCAGAGCTGCAAGGGGGCATCGGTGGGTGCCGATTTGGGCGACACCGGTGGGCTTTTCATCGCCGCCTCGAAGGCATGCGCCTGACCGGGCTCGACTGGCGCCCCGGGCCGTGCATCCGGCCCATGGTGTGGCGGCAGTTGCGAAAGCGACGAGTCGATCCGGTTCATGGTCCCTCCGGATCACGCATACCGAGGGCGAACTGCACCAGCCGAGGGTCGTCGCTCGCCGCCAGCTCGGCCAGGCGCCGGTCCAGTGCCGTACCCAACCCCAGCCGCCACTCACACAACGCCAGCCACGGCGCCAGTGCCGGCCAGGGCTGGCCTTCGCCCAGTGCCAGTGCCTGTTGATAGTGCCCCTGGTTCATCAGGCTGGAGAGACGGATCAGGCACGCGGCCTCCTCCTGCCCCTCGACCTGCTCCAGCCAGCTCGCAATCTGCTGGGCTTCTTCGTGGCAGTGATGGCCGCTACCGGCCAGGGCTAGTTCTGCCATCAGCCCTTTCAATGAACTGTCCATCATCAGATTTTCTGCAGGATGCCCTGCATCAGGTCTCTCATCGAACGGGTGACAGTCGAGTTGATGTTGTAGATCACCGACCACTTGTTGAGCTTGTGCTGCAGTTCGGCCAACAGCGCCGGGTTGTCTGCGGAATCCTTGAGGGCGGCGATGGCATCGCCGACTTCCTTGTTGGCTTTGTTGGCCTGTTCCTTGAGGTTTTCCGCGACTTTGTCGAGGGTGTTGACGCTGCTGTCATTGGTAAAGATCGATGCCATCACGAAGCTCCCTTGAGGGTGTTGAGAATGCTGATGGCGGCCTCGACTGCCTGGGCTTCCATCTGCCATTGCCGGTATTGCTGCGGATCGCCGCCGCCCATCAAGCGGCGCTTGCTGCTGGCCTGGGCCTGTTCCAGTTGCGCGCGCACCTGCCGTTCAAAGTCCACGTCAGCGGCGCACAGACGCTCCTCCAAAGCCGTCATCATTGAGTGGCTCTCCCTTGAGATTGATGATGAATTGTTGTTTGCCGCGGCTGACGATCACGGCGTCGGCATTGATTGCCAGCACCCTCACGCCTTGCGGAGTCGACGCATCGACCGGGTATTTCTGACCGTCACCCAGCACCACATACGGCACTTTTCCGAAGGACACCGAACGCACCATGAACTCCAGCTCATCGGTGCTGCCGCGCTTGTTGCGGCTCACCAGATCCAGCGTCGGACGCGTGCCGAACTCCTGACGGAATTCGCGCTGTAACTTGTAGAACTCATTGAGCTGAGCCTCATCCAGTTGCCCGCGCAACTCGATGCGCTCGCCTTTGTCCTGGTAGGCCAGCGCCGCTTCGAGCCCGAAATCGGCGAGCATCCGGTCGAGCCGCTTGAGGTGCGAGCCCGCCAGCCGAACGCGATTCTCCACGCCCAGCAACCCCGGCACGTCGGCCTTGAGCAGGCTTTCGATCTGCAACCAGTGCTCGTCCTCCAGCGCCAGTTCGCCGGTCAGACGAATCCAGCCGGGCTGATCCCCATTGGCGGTGCGCACCTGGCGGTAACCGAATTTCTGCAGGATGAATTCCACCCCCTGACGAATCTCTTCCATGCTGCGAACGTCGAGCCGATAGGTCAGGCCGCTGTGCTCCAGGTACTGCTGTAACGCCAGCCGCGCGCGGTTGTCTTCCAGGTAACCGGTGAGCGGAACATTGCCGCTGCCCTGCCGCTCGCCGACCTGCACATGCTGAAACTGGCGTTCACGCAGAAAACCGCGCAAGGCCACGACCGGGTCCTCGCCGGTCATGCCGCCGCTGCCCGCCGACCACGGGGCGCCGAGCAAACCGACCACACCGACCAGCAACACCACGCTGACCCCAAGCATCAGTCGCCCGCCCCAATGGGCCCGGGGCACCACCGCGCGGCGCTCCTGAGGGCTGGCGGCCAGGGGCAATTGTTCGGAAAACTGTCGCTCCTGGGCACAATAGGCCCACAGCAACGGCCCGCAGGCCTGCCGGACCAGCGCCTGCAACGCGCTGCCGCCGGCCAACGGCTGGCCCTCCTGAAGCGGCTGATTACCCTCGGCCCACTCCAACAGGCGCACGCCTTGCGGGTCGACATCCAGCACCAGATGGACCGGCGCAATGCCCTCGTCGACCAACACCAGATCGGCTTGCAACGGGTCGGAACCGATCACCACCCGGCCTTCGGCCAGCGGCACTTCGACCCCTTGATTGAGGCCACTGTAAAAGCGGATTTTCCAGCTCATGTCAGGGCTTCTTCGGCGCGCGGACGCACTGGTCAACGCCTTCGACGCAGGCACCTTCGGCAATGCGCCAACCGGTGGTGTCGTTGCCCAGGCTGCACGCAGACAGCGACGAATCCTTACCGTTCAACGCCAGTATCTGCTGGAGCTCGCGGGCCTGGCTCAGCCCCTGGCACTGCGACGTGCCGAGCAGTTTCTGCAACGACAGACTCTGGTTCGACAGCTCATCCACCTGGAGCAACCCATCCAGGTAGCCACGCTTGCTGCCCAACGCCACGAAATGGCCGACACCGTTGTCGATCAGCCGCGGCTCAATCAAAAACAGCCGTACCGAACGACGGGTGAAGTTGGACTTGAAACGAAACAACGCTCCCAGGTAGGGAATGTCGCCGAGCAACGGCACCTTGCGCATGGATTCGTTGAGTTCGTCGCGGTAGATACCGCCGATCAACAGGCTCTGGCCATGCCCCACCCGCGCTACGGTATCGACCACGGTGCGGGCAATGGTGGGAATGCCGTCCACCCCGGTGCTGTTGGGTTTCTGATTGCCGTCTTCGATGTGCAGGCTGAGGCTGATTTCCGGTTTGTCACCCAACTGGATGACGCGCGGCGTCAGCTTCAGCATGGTGCCGTAGGTGATGGGTTTGAGCTCAGCCACCCGCTCGCCGACGACTTTGACGTAGTAGGTCTCGCTGTGGTCGATCACCGCCAGGGTATTTTCCTGGGTCAGCACGGTCGGCCGCGAGCCGACCTGGGCGCGACCCTGGCTCTGCAACAAGGTGATTCGGGCCAACAGGTAATCCAGACCGCGACTGTCGACCAGGCTGGCGCCGGCCTCTCGCGTGGTGCCCTGGCCCTGGCCCTGACCGCCGAGGTTCTGGCTGGTGGTGCGGATGTCGATCAACTGGCGCTGGCCAACGCTGATGCCGACGCGCCAGTCCACCCCCAGTTCGGCGAGGTTTTCCGCGTTGATGTCGACAATCGACAACCCGACCTCGATCCGTGCCGACGGACGATCCAGCGCTTCGATCAAGCGCCGGTACATCGGCATGCGGTCCTTGGTATCGCGCACGACGATGGCATTGAGCGAGGGCTCGGCCTGCACCACCGCGCGCCCGGACTGTGCCGGCAACTGCGGGCTGTCCTGCCCGCCGTCGACCGACACCACATTGGCGTCACCCAGCACCCGGGCCAGGATCGTCGCCACGCCCGGCGCGTCGATGTCGTCTTCGCGGTACTTGATCCGTCGATCCTCGGCGACCGCGTACTTGAGCGGAAAGACTTCCACGGCCAGGTCGCCGGTCTTCTCAGTGCGCAGCGCATGCTGCTGTTCCAGGGCCATGGCGGTTTGCTCCACCAGGTCCAGGTAACGCGAAGGGCCGGAGACATACACCAGCCGCCCGCTTGTGTCCGGTCGCCAGCCAAAACGCGGTTCCCAGACACCCGCCGCTTCCAGCGCCTGCCTCAACTCGGTTTCGCTGACCTGTTCCAGCTTGACCAGCCGCGACTGCATTTCGGTGGATTTGAATACATACAGAACAGCCCCGTCGTAGTACCAGATGAGGTTGTAGAGCGAGGCCATCAGCTGCAGAAAGGACTGCGGGTCCTTGAGGTCGAAGCGCCCGCTGACCTGATCGTTGACCTTGTCGCTGACAATCACCGAGCCGTCGTAGTTGGCGCCGAAATTGGCCAGCACATCCCGCAGGTTTTCGCCCTGGGCGACGTAGTTGTAGGGGATGGCGGGCCAGTCCAGATCCTGACCTTGAACCGTCCCGGTCAGGGCCAATGCAAAGACCAGGCACAAGCACCGCGAGACTCTCAGGGACGCCATAAAGTTTGTTTCCACTGAGGTTCCAGGCCTGCACGCAGCAGCTGCGGCTTGATCGTTTCCAGAATCCCGACCTGAGCCGCCAGCGCCCGCTCAAGTTCGTCGAGTTCAAGGACGCCCAGCTCCAGGCGCGCCTCAAGCATCAGGTTTGACTGTTCGTCCGTCGCCAACGCCTGGGGATGACGTCGGCTCCAACGGGTGACCTGGCCCAGCAGGTTCAACAACACCTCGCGATCCGCCGGAGATTGGCCCTGAACCTGCCAGTTCAACGGGCTGGATAGCACAAGGTCAGCACCCTGACACTGCAAAAACAGGCTATGGCCGTCGATCCGCAAGTGGTAGCGACCTGTTTCATCGGCCACAAAAGGCCCTTGGCCCGTTCGTGCGGCCAATCCAGTCAGTAAATGTTCCATGGTTCCTCGGCGTGTCCGGCAGTCAGGGGCTCTGCCAGTAAAAGTGGTCGTGGGCCTGGCACAGGCTGCGTTCATGCAACCAGTGCTGTACGGAGTCCGCGGCGTGCGCGTCCTCGTCAAGTTTGGCCAGCGGCTCCCACAGGGAGGCCAGCACCACCGGCACGGGCGCGAAGCCGTCGAGCTTGCCATCGGCCAGCAACACGGCCATGCCCTGATGCCAGTTGGGCCAGGCTTCTCTGGCACGCTCGGAGATGGCGCTCAGCGTGCGGACCATGTTCGCGGTGTCCGCTTCAGTCTTGGCCTGGCAGCGGGCAATGTTGGCCAACTCTTGCTGCACCAGCTGCGAATCGGCTTCGCCCACCTGACGCCAGAACTCAGCCTTGATCCGCAATTGGCGGGCCTGGGTTTCGTACTCGATCAGCGCAGAGCGCCAATGGGGGATCGCTTCGTCGAACAGGCTTTCCCACCAGCCGTATACGGGTAGCAGGACCCAGTCGATCATGGCCTGGGGCGAGGCCAGGTTGATTCGGTCGCCCAGCCGGCTACACCAGTCGTTACCTTGGGCGGCGGCCTGGCGCAGCACCAGGTGAAGGTCCCCGCGCTCAAGCGCCATTCCGCGAGCCAGGCGCTGTTGCAGCCAGCTGGACTGGAACAGCTGCTCCAGCTGCACACGCGACAGCAGGCGCTGCAACAAGGTCAACTGTCGCGCGCTGATGATTCCCGATTCACGATACACACTGCCTGATATACAACCTGCGGTTCTGCCCCGAGAGCGGGCATCCTGACCCACTACGGACACCCGACGACCAGCAAAAATGCCTGCTTGGGAGGTTTGATTATGGTCTTCCTGGCTCATTCTCTGCCTTGACTATCTTGTTTCGTAGCACACCCGTCAGCGTCTTTCCCTGCGACCAATCTTACTGAGGGGCAACGGACCAAACTTGCAAAAAACGTCATTTTTTTTTAGTCCGGCGCTATTCTTTTCCCTGCCTCGAACGGCTGGGTGTACACCCGAAACGGCGACGATAGCTCTGGGTAAAGTAGGACTGACTGGAAAAGCCGCTTTCCATCGCGATGTCCACGATACTCATCTCACTGTTGAGCAGTAAATGGTGGGCGTACAGGATACGCCGCTCGCTGATCCACGCCCGAGGAGAGACCCCATAGACCGAACCAAACAACTCTTTGAACGTCGTCAACCCCATGCCGAACTCCCGAGAAAACTCGTTGAGCCGCCATTCCTTGAGATAGTGCTGTTCCATGAAGGCCTGCAATCTTTCGACGTGCCGACTGCTCTGCTGGCGCAACACCGACATCAGCGCCGGCCCCTGGGGGCTGAAGGCAAACAACATCAACAACTCTTCAACCCGCAACAACTCCAGCATGGTCGGATGCTCATGCACCAGCAGCCCTTCAAGCCCCTTGACGCAATTGGCCAACAACGGCGTACTGGCGAACGCGATGAGACTGACCCCCGGCCCCTCCCAACGCTCTACCTCGCTCAATAGAGCACCGAAACGCTGAATGAAGTTCTGCAGAAAATCAACCGACAACGGGATCCAGAGCAAGCGACAATCATGGTCGCCCGTACTCACGACATAGTTACCTCTGCGAGCAAAAACTAGTTCGCCCGGCATGAGACAAAGTGTCACATTACAGTCCTGAACCATGAGCTGTCCCTCGACAAGGATATAAATCCCCTCTTCGCAGTTCGATACAAACTCAAACGTTGGGATAGACCATCGGCACAGCTTTATCTGTTTCCAGCCAAGTGTGCTGGCACCTTGCATATAATAGTGACCCCGAACCTGCATATACCGTTTGTACGCCGCCCAGGCAGACGCCGTACGAAAACGCCCCTCTACGCACTACTGCGTGACGCTATGAACGATGATGAATTAAACGACAGTTACCATTAACGAGAATGACTCACCTTAAATTAGGCTAATTACTCTTATTTAATGAAAACCTCGCTATTTTTATATAGCCGTCGAATTATCAGAGTACTCACCGGCTTCAATAAGATAAATATTGATACAAAGTATTTTAGAGGCGTTCCGGCACCACCGAAACAGCGCACTTCGGATAACAAGGCAACGGCCCAAGACGCACATCCATATCGTTACCGGGCACCGCAGGTTGCCAAGTTCGAGCCTGGACAGGCCCCTCATCGGACCAGGTCAGTTCGCTGCGCAGCAACAGTCCATCACCGGCCACCTGTTCCGGCGCCAAACGAAAAGCAAAGCGCAGTGGCAGCGCCGTCACCCGGTAGCGGGTCTGCGCAATCAGCCGCGGTTGCCCTGCGCTCAAGACATAGAGCCGCACACTCACATAGGCCGGGCGCGTGACCGGCGATGGTGCGCGCACCTGCCCCCCGATATCGATCTTGTTCACGGCCATTGGCGGCACACTGACACAGCCGCCCAAGGCCAAAAAAACGCTGCATAGCAGCGCCCTCATCATGGTTGACGAACCCGACGCTCATAAAGAGGGACGGTATCGCCATCGACCAATCGCTGCAGCTGTCGCTCACTCTGTTGATCCGCACCTACCTGCGTCGCCAACCAACGCCCCAGCTCAGCGACACTGGCAACCCCCTCCTGACGGCTGGACACCTGACTGAGCGAGCGTCCGGCAAAGCTTCCAGGCACCTGTGCACGGTCGATCGTGGCTGCTGGTGGAATGCCAGCGCTGTCTATCTTCATGGCTCTGCTTAAACCCTCATACCGGCGGGTCTGGATATCGCCTGGGCGGCACTGTCATGTCCAGGCAGCAATTGCTGCCAGAACTCGGCGTGATCGAGCAAATTGGCCAAGGTGGTCTCGAAGCTTTCCAGGGTCAATTCGACCGCTGGAATCTGGGCGTACAACTGCACCATGCCCGACTCCTCGTCAAAACCAAAATGCAGGTCGAAGCGATACCAGCGTCGATTGAAACTCGCCAGCTGACGGAAGATTTTGTCGCCGAAGGTTTCGATTCCCGCCACATCCGCTTCCATGACCAGTCGCTCACGTCCGGCCAGCAATACCAGCGTCACGCCCAACTGATCATCAAACAGCAGGCTTGCTACCCCTTCTTCATCCAGTGACAAAGCGGGAAGGCCACTGCGATTGGCAAACTCGGCAAGCAGTCGATTGACCCTGATACTCAAATCCATGCAATGTCTCCTCGAGCCGGGCAAATGCTAGCACCCGGCCATACCGGGTTTTTGTCACTGACGGGCTTTTCTTTTAAGAAAAAAGCCACATCACTGCGGCTTTTTTCCTACAACAAAATCACATCAGGCGACGCCTGCGGCAGCACGCCACGCCTGGTTGTGGTTCTGGGTGTACTGCTGGAGCAACTGCAGCATCTCTTTCATGAAGTTGGCGTTGTAGCTCAACTGGTCTTCGACCTTCTGCTTTTCGCTCTGGCCAACCGACGCTTTGACTTCATCTTCCTTGGCATTGGCCTGGATATCGGTTTGCTCGACTTGCACCGAGGTGCTGGCCATCTGCCCGAGCGCCTGATTCACGCTATTGATGCTTTGCAGCTTGGCATTGCGATTATCCACACCCTGCCCGACCAGCTTGAGCGTACTGGTGTCCGCCGCCTGGTCCTTGGCCCAGATCTTGCCGATTTCGGTGCGATCGGCGTCCGAAGTCTTGCCCAGCGATTGCATCTTCGCGTCGATCAGTTCGTTGCGCCCGGCGATGTTTTTCTCCAGCATTTTTTCCTGGCTGATCGCCTTACCGTTCTTGATCGCACCAATGGCACCGGTAATCGCCGACCCTACGGCCATCACCCCGGAGATCACCGCCATGGCGATCATCAGCTTGGAACCGCTGCGCATTTCGTCCACCTGGGATTTCTGCGCATTGATGATCGAAGTGTTCTCGCTGTCACGCTGCATGATCCCCAGCTCGCGGGCCTTCTGCGCGATGCGAAACAGCAGCACCATCAACTCCACGCTGCCATCGAGTTCACTGCTGACCTTGCCCAGACCGCCAGCGTTGAGCCTCTGGCGCGGCTCAGGCAGGTCGACACCCTGCCCCTTCTTCGGTTCGCCAACCGGGGTCATGCCCGGGCTGTGGACCGTTTCGCCCTTTGCTGCCGGCTGTTTTTCTTCCAATGGCTGGGGGTTGCCGATCGGGTTTGTCCCTTGAGCGGCATAACCTTTGTCAATGTTCATTGATGTGCTCCTCAGATAGCCGCAGGACGGCTGGATAGGTTATGCAGGCTGTCGCCCTTTGCATTGATCATCTGGAAAATCAACTCCATGACCTGCAAAAAGGACTCGACCATGCGGCTGAGTTCTTCCTTGAGTTTGTCCAGGACCGTCTGGAACTGGGTGAGCTGGGAACGCGCCTCCAGGGCATCGGCCTGTTTGTCCGCGGCCTTGGCTTGCAGCGCCGAGTTGGTGGTTTGCGCCACACCGTTGGCGACATCCAGGGTCACATCGGAAATCTGCACGCCAAGCTTGGCGCCATGAGAAATCGACTGGCTCGCGACATTGCCGAACTTGCTCCCCAAATCCGCCACTTTACTGGCGAGGCTGGCAGTGAGTTCGGCAGCCTTGCCACCGATCTTCGCCCCCAACTTGGCGACTGCCCCAGCGGCAGCCCCCCCAAAACTGGCTACCGCAGCGATCACGGCGACGGCGATTTCAATCCCCATCAGAGCCGGTCCGAGCTTTTCCATCACTTCTTTGCTGATCAATCCGTCTTTTGCCGCTTGCTGTACCGACTGGGAAACGACGCCCATGACGCCACCCGCGATCATCAGTGCACCAGCGGCCGCGCCGACGCCCGTCGCGACCATGATTGCACCGACGATGATCGAGGCAATGGCGCTGATCCAGCCAAAAATCTTGCTCACCAGACCCGACTTCTGGGCTTCTTTCGCAGCCTCGGTCGACTCTTTGATCTTCTTCTGGTTTTCTTCCATCTTTTGCAGGTTCTGCTCACGCGCCTGCTTGATTTCTTCAAGCTTGAGCTTCTTCTGCGTGGACTCCAGCTCACCGGTCAGCTTGGCCAGTTCAATCTCGAAATCCTCCACCGAGCTGAGCCGCGCCACCCCAAGCCGTGCGGTTTCGGCGATAAACCGCTGGGCCAGCCCAGTGTCCTGACGCACGGACTGCACCAGGCGGTTGATGTCCGCCCGGGTGCTGGCCTCCAGACGCTGCTGACTGGCCGCCAACGGCGCTGTCAGTTGTACACCTTGAGACGGAGCAGCCGGGCGGCCATCCGCCTCGACCCGGGTGACCGTGAGCGCATCCCCCCCTCGGTCATTGCGCGGCGGGACCACCGGGTCGTTCGCAAAAACGCTCCCCGTGGCCAGCGCAACGCGATCAAACGCTATCGGATTCATGGTGTTGATCCTTTCTCGCTAATACGGCTTCCAACATGGCGCCGGCACGTTCGGCCAAAACCGAATGCGCCGGCTGTGCTGCGGCCAAGGCCTGAGCCGAGTAGAAGCCACTCTCGGCCCCGTCGAGGTCACCCAGTTGCAGGTGACACTCGCCAGCATGAAACGGGAATCTGGGCTCGTTGATGTCGATCAGCGCGCCATAACTGAAGCTCTGCAATGCCTGCTCAAACTGCCCCATGGCCTGCCGGCATGCCCCCAGGCCCAGGAAGAACCGGACGTCGTAGTGATCGAGCATGCACAGCGATTGAAAGATCTTGTGGGCGTCGTCCCACTTGCCGGCCTGGTATTGATTGAACGCCAGGGAATAGAGCTGCTCCAGGCTGTCGCTGGAGATGTTCTTGAGCATGGCCAGCGTGCCGCCATCGCGCAAAAACGCCTCCAGCTCCTTCTCGTATTCCTCAGACACATCGTGTTCTTGCTGGCTCATCAACCGTTCCTATATGGCATTTAAAATGTCGCGCATCATGCTGTCGTACTTCTGAACGAAGCGATTCAAGGCCTCGATGGCCGAGTTGTAGCGAGAGCTGACATCGTTCAACAGCGTGGTTTTTTCACTGACTTTGTCGTTGATCGGTCGGGAGCGGTCGCCCACCGTCGTGGCGAAGTTGGCGATGGGGTTGTTCTCGTCCTTGAACTCATACTTGTTGAGCAAGTCACCAGGCTTCATCGCACCGCTTTCCTTCGGTGAGCCACTGAGGAAACTCTTGATGCTCAGCGGGTTGCCGGCACGGTAGGTATCGAGCCCCGTCAGCAGTGCGTGTTCCGCGCTGTCCTGCCAGGTCTTGTCGTCGGGGTAACCGTACAGGGTGCGATCGAACAGGTTGAGTCCAGGCTCGATTTCGATCTCTTTTTTGGCGGCCAGATTCGCGTTGATCTGCGACTGGATCTTGCTGTAGATGTTGAGTTCGGCAGTCAGCAGCTTGAGGTCATCGCGTAGCGCGGTGCGCTTGCCGTCCTGTATCAGCAGGACCTCTTCGTAAACGCCCCGGACGTCATCGTCGATCCGGTCACCAGTCAGCCCGAAATGCGCCTTGGCCAGGAACTCTTTCAACGGCCAAGGCTGTCCCGGTTTCGCATCGGCGTACTGGTTGATCAGTTGCTTGACCGAGTCGACCCCAGACTTGACCTGCAGCTCGTACAGCCCGCCCGTGGTGTTCGGCTTGGGCGGCAGAAAGTAAGCCAACAGCTTTTCGACCTGGGCTTGCGACAAGGTCCGCCCGTCATGGGTAAAGGTGACATTGCGACTGCCGAGCAGCTCCTTGAGCGCCTTGAGGGCTTCGGTGTCGCGCCCGCGCAGTTGGTCGTCGGGAGCTTTCTGCAATTCGCCCAGAAAAGCCGACAGGTCTTGCCGGTAAAGCCTGATATCCATAAGGGTTCCTTACACCAGAAGTCCACGCATCGATGCGGGACGACGCAGTCGTTTTCCTTCATCGGCAACCGGTGGACGGTTGATCCGCATCCGTTGCACTTCCTGCAACAGTTCCTGTTCCGCTATCTGGACCAGCGCCTGATCCCGTGACCGAAAGACCCGGCCACAGACCTCGTCGGGCAACCCGAGCCCCTCCCACATTTCCGTGAGCAAGCGCGCACGATGTTCGTTGTCCTCGATGGCCTGCTCGGCAGCCTGTAGGGTTTTGGCGTAGGTTTCATCGTGCATATCCATGGCTCCTATAGTAGGGACAGGGCGCCTGGCTTCCTGTCAGGCACGGTCGATTTTTTGTCGTTTTCTCATTGATTGCAGCGAACACACTCGCCCGGCCGCCAATTCGAACCAACCGGGCTGCGGTTCGGCGGCACCGGTCCAATGGCGATAGAAACGCGCCATCCGCGCCCCCTCCAACGGGCTGCCCGCCATCGCCTGCACCTGGCCGTACAGGCACGCCTGCGGCCCCAGCACCGCGAGGACCGCATCGGCCAGCACATACAGCGCCGCAAAGGAATTGCCCAGGCCATGGCGCCCCTCGGTACGGCGCAGCATGACGATCCAGACCCGCGAGCCTTCACAGCGCCAGGCCAGTTCGCATCCGCCATGCACAAACTTCCAGCCCAGCGGCAGTGCGCTCTGGCGCAGAAAGTGCGGATGGATGTCATGACCCCGCGCCTGCAGCCAGTCGGTCAGCGGGTCGCGGGTCATAACGAAACCCGGCCCAACGGCTGGATGTTGATCTGCTGGGTCAGCTCCTGATACGAGAGCACCGGCAAGCCGTAGTAGTCGCCTTCGATCAGCTTGCGCACGTAGCGGCGGATGTCCATCGAAACGATCAGCACCGGCTTGCTCTGCATCTGCGAGAGGTCGCCGACGGTCTGCCGGACTTGTTCGAGGAAGGATTGGGTGACGGCCGGGTCCAGCGCCAGATAGCTGCCGGCACTGGTCTGGCGGATACCTCCGCGGATCTGCTCTTCCACCAGTTGGTCCAGCAGATAGGCCGGCAGGATGTTGTTGCCGCTCGAATATTTGTAGCAGATGTAGCGCTTGAGGCTGCTGCGGATGTACTCGGTCAGTTGCACCACATCCTTCTCTTTCTGACCCCATTCCACCATGGCCTCCAGAATCGCCCGCAGATTGCGGATCGAGATGTCCTCGCCCACCAGGCGCTGGAGAATTTCGGTCATGCGCTGCAAGGGAATGATGCGCTGGGCCTCCTTCACCAGCTCCGAATAGCTGTGCTCCATCTGCTCCAGCAGGTAACGGGTTTCCTGGATACCGATGAAGTCTTCAGCGTACTCGCGCAACACGTGGGACAGGTGCCAGGTCAGTACCTGGTCCATGCTCAGAAACGCGCAACCGGAACGCTGCAGCCGCCCCTCATGCTCGGCTCCGACCCACAACGTCGGCTGGCCCGGCAGCACCGGTTCGCCCTCTTCGAACGGCACGCCAATCAGTTCCAACTGGCTGGCCCGTTCCTGCACCAGCAACCGCGCACTGCGCAAGCGTCCACGGGCCACCGGCACCTCTTGCAGCTGAATCAGGTACTCGCCGTCCTTCAAGCCTTCATTGAAGCGCAGGTGGATACCCGGAAACGGCACGCCAAAATCCAGGTAGAGCGCACGCCGCACCCGCACCAGCTCGTCATTGAGGGCGAACGCTTCCAGCTCCTGCTGCATGCTCGCATCCACATCGATCAACAGAGGCACGGTCATGGCGAACTCTTCCTTGTCCCCCAGCCGCGAGCCCTTGGGTTTGCTGCCCGACGGCTTGGCTTTGGGCTTGGCCGACGATGCAGCGCCCGCGCCTTGCGCCAACAAGGTCGGCAAGTCCCTGGGATTGTCCTCGGCCGCCAGCCCGCGCTGACGCAACAGCATGAAGTAACCGCCCCCACCCACCAGTGCCGCCAGCAGCAGGAAGGTCACGGTCGGAAACCCCGGAATCAGCCCGAACAACACCAGCAGCACACAGCCGATCAGCAGTGCCTTGGGCTGTGCCACGACCTGGTTGCCGATGTCATTGCCCAGGTCCGAGGTGCCGTCCGACGAGTCCCGGGTCACGATGATCCCGGCCGTGATGGCGATCAACAGGGCCGGCACCTGGCTGACCATGCCATCGCCGATGGTCAGCACCGAATAGAGCTGCAACGCATCGCCTGCGCTCAAGCCCTTCTGGGTCACGCCGATGGTGATACCCGCCAGTATGTTGATGAAGATGATGATCAGGCCGGCAATCGCATCGCCTTTGACGAACTTCATCGCGCCGTCCATCGAGCCGAACATCTGGCTCTCTTTCTCGATCACCGCCCGCCGGTCACGCGCCTCGTTGACGTCGATGACGCCAGCCCGCATGTCGCCGTCGATACTCATCTGCTTGCCGGGCATGGCATCCAGGGAGAACCGCGCACTCACTTCGGCGACGCGTTCGGCGCCTTTGGTGATCACCAGGAACTGCACAATGGTGATGATCAGAAAGATGATGCCGCCCACCACCAGGTTGCCGCCCACGACAAAGTTGCCGAACGTGTAGACGATCTGGCCGGCGTCGGCCTCCAGCAGAATCATCCGCGTGGTACTGACCGACAACGCCAGCCGGAACAACGTGGTAATCAACAACACCGCCGGGAACACCGAGAACTGCAACGGGGAGCTGATGTAGACCGACATCATCAGCAACACCACGGACACCGTGATGTTGATCGCGATCAGGATGTCCAGCAGGAAAGGCGGCAGCGGCAGGATCATCATGAACACGACGGCCAGCAGCATCACCGCCAGCATGATGTCCTGGCGCTCGCCCACCCGCCTCAGAAATTCAGAGAGCTCCTTCATGGGACTCCCGCTGGCTCAAGAACCGTTCGAAAGCGACGCGTGCATCGGCGATTCGCCCCTGTAGCTGGCAGGCACGACTGACACAGCCCCACAGCGCCAGGTCGTCCTCGCCCTCGGCCAGCAAGCGGTCGCACTGACGCTCGGCCAGCTCGCCCTCTTCCAGTTGCAACAACGCCACCACCAACGCCCGACGCGCCTGGCGGTGAGCCGGTTCAGCGACCAGCAAGGCCTCGAGGAATATCCGCGCACGACCTGGCTGGCCGCACTGCAGCTGTAGCCAGCCAAGCAGTAGCAGCAGGTTGTGCTGTACCGGTTTCAACATCATGGGGGTCATACCTTGTGCAGCAAATGGAGAGCCATCTGCAGCAAGTACTCATCTTCGCTGCGCGCTTGCAACAGCGCCGACACCGCCTGAAACTCGGGCGCATCGGATGAAGAGACCTGCTGCCTGAGGCCTGTCAGGGCCTGGCGAAACGCCTGTGGCCGGAGCAACTCGTGAAAGCCCTCGTGGGGACAGGCGAACGCCAGCAAGCGACGCCCAGCGAGGTCCGCCGGGTAGAGATTGTCGAGGTGGGCCTCGATGGAGTGCCCGTCGGGCGGCAGCACATAGCGCTCGGGCAAGCCCGATGCCTGATGCTGATCGCCAACTTCGGTCAGGTGCTCGATGCCGATGTGCGGGGCGCTGATCCGACTCACTGCTCAAGCACCGCGTGGCGCGCCGAACTCAAGGTGCGGAACGCCTGATGCAACACCGGGGCAGTGACGCGGCGCTCATCCAGGGTAATCAGCAACAACAGGCGTGTGTCGGCCGCCCACCCGCAACGCAACGGCAACTCCGGCCCGGTACGGCTGAACGTCAACGCCAGGGCACGGATCATGCCCTGGTGAACCTGATGCCATTCCAGGTCCACGGCCAGCCACAGGGTCAGCTTGCGATCATGCTGTTCGAGTTGCAGCGTGCCGGTTTCCTCGAACTCCAGCTGGATCAGTGCCCCCGCCAGAGCCGGCACGGCTACTCCCAGGTCCTGACAAAACTGCGCCAGTGCTTGGTCAATCCAGTGCATGTCGTTTACTCATTGTGCTCGCCATTCGTCTTCTTCCTGGTCGATGGCCAGGTCCAGCGCGAGCTGACAGGCATTGAGCAGGTTCTGACGCTGCTCCTCATCGGTAAAAATTTCCGTGGGGATCAGTCGGATCAGACGCTTGATCTCGCGAAAGAAATGGATCTGGCGCGCAGCGTCCTTGATCGCCAGCGGCACGATCAGTCGCTGCACGTCCTGAACATTGGCCCAGCGCTTGTCGATCAGGCCGATCAACCCGCCCATCAGCTCAGAAGGCCCGTATGCCATGGCCTCGCTCCCCCGTCACCAGCGCCTGCCACAGTGCCTTGACCTGATCCGACATGCCCGCCAGCACCCGTAGCTTGTGCATGTCGCTCATCACCCGTTCGAGCTTGATCGGGTCGAGCCGGGTCTGCTGACGGTCGAGGTCGGCGCTCAAGGCTTTCATCAGGAACCCCGTCACGCCTTCGAGCGTTGAACTGCCAAAGCGCGCATGAATGTCGTTCCAGGCCGCGGCCAGGCCGCGATAGTCCATGACGGCATCGCGGTAGGTGTCGCGCAGTGACTGGATATCGCCGACCCCCTGCTCTGCCGCTTCCTTGGCCAGCGGCCCGATCTGCAAGCCCAATTCAATGGCATGGCCGTGCTCCTGGGCCATTTCCAGCAGCGCCTGGTCAATCAGCTCGACCATCGCCCGGGCGTCGGTCTTGCCGGCCAGTTCCTGACGCGCATGGGACAGGGCGACGAACTGATGACTGATCTCGCGGGAGAACCCCTTGAGGTAAGCCTTGAGCTGCGCCAGGTTGCTCAACTGCCCGCTGCCGAGGTGCGCGACCAGGGCTTCGAGTTTTTGCTGGGACTCCAGGTCCGGGACTTTCTTGAGGTACTCCTCGAGCATCTCGAGGATTTCACTCAGCCGCGCCTGGCCATCGCTGACGCTGCGCTTGGCCAGCGACTTCTCGACCCGCTCGGAGAACGCGAATGTCAGCTCTTCCGCGGAGTCGGCCATGGACTGACTGGTGGAAATGTAATGCACACTTTCGCCCTGGAAACTGCCGGCCGGCCGGCTGTCGCGCGCAATGGTCGGTTCGGTCTGTCGATCCGGCAACGACGCGGCAGGGACGACACTCTGAATATTGGCCATAGGGGCACTCACTTGGAGACAACGGTGGTGTGGGTTCCATTGTAGAAATTCGGCCACCGGGGCCTCTGCCAAAATCGGTCGCATTTTTTTAGGCCTTGCGCCAACCAATTTCTAAAAACTTGCGACCGGGACTGAAATTACCGAAGCGGCCCTTTATCTATAGTGGCCACCAGTCCTACACCCAGACCGACCATGCACCTCTCACTCGAACACATCACCGGCCAGATACAGCAGGCCATCGATAAATGTCGGCTGATTCAAATTCGCGGCCGGGTCACCCAGGTCACCGGCACACTGCTCAAAGCGGTGGTGCCGGGCGTGCGCGTGGGTGAACTGTGCCAACTGCGCAACCCGGATCACTCGCTGTCGCTGATGGCTGAAGTCATTGGTTTCCAACAGCACCAGGCACTCTTGACCCCGTTGGGGGAAATGCTCGGCATCTCCTCGAACACTGAAGTCAGCCCGACCGGCACCATGCACCAGGTCGGCGTGGGCGATCACTTGCTGGGCCAGGTGCTTGATGGCCTCGGCCAACCGCTCGATGGGATCAGCCTGGGCGAACCCAGCGCCTGGTATCCGGTGTACCGCGATGCGCCCGACCCCATGAGCCGCAACCTGATCGAGCGACCGATCTCCCTCGGCGTGCGCACCATCGACGGCCTGCTGACCTGCGGCGAAGGCCAGCGCATGGGGATTTTCGCGGCGGCCGGCGGCGGCAAAAGTACCTTGCTGGCGACCTTGATGCGCAGCGCGGACGTCGACGTCATCGTGCTGGCGCTGGTCGGTGAGCGGGGGCGTGAAGTCCGCGAATTCATCGAGTCCGACCTCGGGGAACAAGGCCTCAAACGCTCGGTACTGGTGGTTGCCACCTCTGACCGGCCTGCCATGGAGCGCGCCAAGGCCGGCTTTGTCGCCACCACGATTGCCGAGTACTTCCGCGACCAGGGCAAACGCGTCCTGCTGCTGATGGACTCGGTCACGCGGTTTGCCAGGGCTCAGCGCGAGATCGGCCTGGCTGCGGGCGAACCACCGACCCGGCGCGGCTATCCGCCCTCCGTATTCGCCGCCCTGCCCCGGTTGATGGAGCGCGCCGGCCAATCGGACAAAGGCTCCATCACTGCGCTGTACACGGTGCTGGTCGAAGGCGACGACATGACCGAGCCGGTGGCGGATGAAACCCGTTCGATTCTCGACGGGCACATCGTCCTGTCGCGCAAGCTGGCCGCGTCCAACCATTACCCGGCCATCGACGTGCTGCGTTCGGTCAGCCGGGTGATGAACCAGATTGTGACCCCTGAACACCGCAGCGCCGCCAGCCAGTTGCGCGAGTGGTTGGCCCGGTATGAAGAAGTCGAGTTGCTGCTGAAAATCGGCGAATACCAGAAAGGCCAGGACCCCGTGGCCGACCGCGCCATCGAAAAAATGGACGCGATCCGTGCCTGGTTGCGCCAGGGCACCCACGAACCCAGTGACCTGCCGCACTGCCTTGAACAGCTCGCGAGCCTGACTCGATGACCCTGCCCACCTTGCTGCGCATCAAGCGCCTGCGTGTCGAGCGCGCCGAACAGGAACTGCTACGCCAGGAGCTGCGGGTTGCCGAGGCACACCGTGCCCGGGAGTCCGCGAAAGCTGAACACCTGGAGTACCGGCAGTGGCGCCAGGCGGAAGAAAGCCGTTTGTTCGACCTCTGCAAGGCTGAGCCCATGAACCGTAAACAGCTTGAGCAGTGGCAGCAACAGGTTGCCCGCCTGCGCGAAAAGGAAGCGGCGCTGGAACAGACCATTGCCGAGCACGCCCAAAACCTGACCCAGGAACGCGAGCGCCTGCGCCTGAGCCGGCGTCAGTTGCTGGAAGCTCAGCAACAGGTCGAAAAATTCAACGAGTTGAACCGTCACGCCCTCGCCGAGGAGCGGATGTTGCTTGAGTTCAAAGAAGAACAGGAGCTCGAAGAGTTCCGTCGTGTCGAGGCCGTTTCATGAGCAGAATTTCCCCACCGGACATCACGCAGGATGCCCTTGCCCGTTCACCGGCCCCGGCACCCGTGGCAGCCGACAGGAACCGCCAGGCCGAGTTCGAACGGGCGCTGAACAGCAAACCTGATGCGAGCGACAAGCGCCGTGCCGAGGTTCCGCGCAAATTCGACATCCGCGCCCCGGGCAAAACGCCTCAGGACGCTTCACGCCCACTGGACGATGAGGCCCAACAGGCTGAGCCAGCCACAGCCACCGACCGCGAACCTATCCGCCAACCGCACCTCCCGGGCACCGCGCCGGAAACCGCCGCGCCTGATGAAAAGGCCACACAGGAAGAGCCCGTCGAAAGGCCCGAGACCGACCAACTCGATAAACCTGTCGCGCATCCCGAGCCCGAACAACCGCCCACGCCCCAGCCTCCCGCGGGCATTGTCACGGCGCCACCGCCATCGACGGACCGTCCCAAACCCGGAACCAACCACCGCGACAGCGCCACGACGGCCGTGAAAAATCCGGAACAGTCGCTGCCCGTGATGCCGGGCGTGCACGCCACCAGTTCAGCCCCCGAGGCGCCCTCGGACCCACACGACACCTCCGACGGGCGTGACGAGCAGCCGCCCTTCGACTCACTGCCCGAGGACCCGAAACCCTCTTCGAGCAGCGGCCAGACCCCAGGCGACAAGCTGCTGGCACGCCTGCTGAACGCCACCGAGCAACCACCGTTCAGCAAAGACCTCGGCACACTGGTGCAGACGCTGCAACTGCACATCCAGGCCGGCATTTCCCGCGATGGCAGCACCACGCTGCTTCAGGTGAACCTGGCGCAACTGGGGCAGGTCGATGTCCAGCTCGCCCATTCACGCGGGCAGCTGCACGTCGAAATCCAGGCCAGCCCCGGCAGCCTGCTGCAACTGCAACTCGCCCGTGGCGACCTGATGGAACGCCTGCAACGGCTGAACCCCGGACAACCGATCCAGTTGACCTTTACCCAGCATCAACACGGGGGCGACCAGGGTTCACGACAGCGGCGGCACGTGTATGACGAGTGGAAGCAAGACTCATGAGCCGCTTGACGCTTCCTCGCGCTGAAGCCTCGGAACTGGCCCTGCAACAAAAAGTCAGTCGTTGCCGCAGTCGCTACCCGCTCACGAAGGGTGAAGCCCGGCTGACGATCCTGCCGCAACCCGACGAACCGGACGTGCTGCTGAAGGTTCACTGGCAAGGCCTGGCGCTACGCTGGCGGTGCCACAGTGCAACCCTGGCCGGATGGCTTGAACCCCACCTGCAAGAAGCGGCGTTCGGCAGCCTGCCGGCGCCGCTGCAACTGGCCTTGCTGGAACTGGAAAGTGCGGTGTTGCCGGGGCTGGTCTGGAACAGCATTCAAGCGTGCCACCCCGAGCCTGGCGCGGGGACGCCCACGCTGGCGTTGACGCTGTCACGCGGCGCGCAACGACTGGTCCTCTGGCTCGACGGTGACCCAAGCGCGCTGCTGGCTTTCCTGCCCGCTCGCCCCTTGGCGGAGCTGACGGCGGTTGTGCTGCAGCTTTCGCTGCAATGGGGCCCGGTCTGCCTGCTCCCTGCACAGCTGCACTCACTGGCCACGGGTGACCTTCTATTACTGCCGGCACGCCACGATGCCGCCAGCCACTTGCTCGGCGTGGTCGAAAACCGCCCCTGGGCACAATTCCGCCACCACGACTCTCAACTGGAACTGCTTGCCATGCACAACGATGCGCCCCTCGAAATCCCCCACGATCTGGCCAGTCTTGATCAGCTCCCGGTCCAGGTCAGCTTCGAAGTGGGACGTCAGACACTCGACCTGCACACCCTCGCCGCCCTGCAACCGGGGTCACTGATCGACCTGGCCGCCCCGCTCGAAGGCGAGGTGCGAATCCTGGTCAACCAGCGCTGCCTGGGCGTGGGCGAGCTGGTGAGTATTCAGGACCGCCTCGGCGTACGCGTCACCCGCCTGCTGCAGGACCTGCCCGCATGATTCAACTGCCTGACGAACTCAGCCTGATCTTCGGGCTGGCGCTGCTGGCGTTGCTGCCGTTCATTGCGGTCATGGCCACGTCATTCATCAAGATGACCGTGGTGTTCTCGCTGCTGCGCAACGCCTTGGGCGTGCAGCAGATCCCGCCGAACATGGCGATGTACGGGCTGGCGATCATCTTGAGTCTGTACGTGATGGCGCCCGTCGGTTTTGCCACCCGCGACTACCTGCGCACCCATGACGTCAGCCTGAGCAAGACCGAATCCGTGGAGCAGTTCCTCGACGAGGGCATGGAACCGTACCGGGCTTTTCTGAAGAAACAGATCCAGGCCCGTGAACACGCTTTCTTCGTCGACAGCACCCGGCAGGTCTGGCCGAGCGAATACGCGGACCGGCTCGAACCCGACAGCCTGCTGATCCTGTTGCCTGCCTTCACGGTCAGTGAACTGACTCGCGCCTTCGAAATCGGCTTTCTGATCTACCTGCCCTTCATCGCCATCGACCTGATCATTTCCAACATCCTGCTGGCGATGGGGATGATGATGGTCTCGCCGATGACCATTTCCCTGCCGTTCAAACTGCTGCTCTTTGTCTTGCTCGATGGCTGGGCGCGGCTGACCCACGGCCTTGTCATCAGTTACGGAGGCTGAGGGTGAGCAACGCCGATATCCTCCACTTCACCAGCCAGAGCCTGTGGCTGGTGCTGATCCTGTCCATGCCCACCGTGCTCATGGCCGCCGCCGTTGGAACCCTGGTGTCGCTGGTGCAGGCACTGACCCAGATTCAGGAACAGACCCTGGGCTTTGTCGCCAAACTGATCGCCGTGGTCGTCACTCTGTTTGCCACCGCTGGATGGATGGGTAACGAGCTCTATGCCTTCGCCGAACTGACCCTGCTCAAGATCCCCCTCGTGCGATGAGCATCCAGGACCTGCAACAGCTCATGCTGGCGTACACCCTGCTGCTACCCAGAATCATCAGCTGCTTTGTGGTCATGCCGATCCTGAGCAAACAAATGCTCGGCGGTGGCCTGATTCGTAACGGCGTGGCCTGCTCGCTGGCGCTGTTTGCCTACCCGACTGTCGCCGGCACGCTGCCCATGACGCTCGACGGCATCGACCTGGCCATGCTGATCGGCAAGGAAGTGTTGCTCGGCCTGTTGATCGGGTTTGTCGCCACGATTCCGTTCTGGGCCATCGAAGCGACCGGTTTCATCATCGACAACCAGCGCGGCGCGTCCATCGCGTCCACGCTCAACCCGACCCTGGGCAGCCAGACCAGCCCCACCGGCCTGTTGCTGACGCAAACCCTGATCACCCTGTTTTTCTCCGGGGGCGCGTTCCTGACGCTGATCGGCGCGCTGTTCCAGAGCTTTGTCAGTTGGCCGGTCGCGACCTTCTTCCCCTACTTCGGCAGCCAATGGGTGGACTTTTTCTACGGCCAGTTCGGGCAACTGCTACGCCTGTGCCTGCTGCTGGCGGCGCCCCTGCTGATCGCCATGTTCCTGGCCGAATTCGGCCTGGCCCTGATCAGCCGCTTCGCCCCGTCCCTGAACGTGTTCATCCTCGCGATGCCGATCAAGAGCATCGTCGCCAGCCTGCTGTTGGTGATTTACCTGAACGTGTTGATGGAACACGCCTATGACAGCCTGCTGCTCGCACTCGACCCGCTGAACCAACTGCGCCCGGTACTGGAGACACCATGAGCGCCGAAAAAACCGAACAGCCCACGCCAAAGAAACTCCGCGATGCGCGCACCAAGGGCCAGGTAGTCAAAAGCAAGGAAGTGGTGTCCACCGCACTGATCCTGTCGTTGATCGCCACGCTAATGAGCTTTTCCGAGTACTACATGGAACACTTGGGGCAACTGACGCTGATGCCCGAGACCTACCTGAACCTGCCTTTCGGGCTGGCGTTGCAACTGATGGTGGAAAACCTGTTCCAGGAGATGGTCTACCTTTGCCTGCCGCTGTTGGCCGTCGCGGCACTGGTGGTCATCGCGGCGCACCTGGCGCAGTACGGCTTCCTGCTCAGCGGCGAGTCGATCAAGCCCGACCTGAACAAGATCAACCCGGTGGAAGGTGCCAAGAAGATTTTCTCGATCCGCAGCCTGGTGGACTTCCTCAAGTCGATCATCAAAGTGGCCCTGTTGTCGTTGCTGGTATGGACCACCCTGGCCGGTAACCTCGATTCCCTGATCAGGCTGCCCGGCTGCGGCATGGGCTGCATCGCCCCGGTGATAGGCCTGCTGCTTGAGCAATTGCTGCTGGTCTGCGGCGTAGGGTTCGTGCTGATCTCGGCGCTCGACTATGCCTTCGAGCGTTACCAGCACAACAAGCAATTGCGCATGAGCAAGGACGAGATCAAACGCGAATACAAAGAGATGGAAGGAAGCCCGGAGATCAAAAGTAAACGGCGTCAGTTTCACCAGGAGTTGCAGTCGAGCAACCTGCGTGCCGACGTCAAGCGCTCCTCGGTGATTGTCGCCAACCCCACCCACATAGCCATTGGCGTCCGTTACGTGAAGGGCGAGACGCCGCTACCGGTCGTCACGCTGAAACACACCGAGGCACTGGCCCTGCAAGTGCGGCGCATCGCCGAGGAAGAGGGCATTCCCGTGTTACAACGCGTGCCCCTGGCCCGGGCCCTGTATCAGGACAGCCATGTCGACCAGTACATTCCCGCCGACCTGATCCAGCCCACCGCCGAAGTCCTGCGCTGGCTCGACAGCCAGCAACAGACACCGCCCCCGGCCCAGTGAAACACCTTCGGCTTTCTCGGACTTGTTGCGCATCATGCCGATCCTGCAGTCATCGCTGGCGGCCTCACAGGGCAGATGGGTCAAGCACGTGATCCAGAACGATCCGGCGCTGAGCTTGGGAAGCTGATTGACACTGCAAAGAGGGTATCAGCCACGGACTCTCGCGGCCCGGCACTGACTATTTCGAAGAGGAGACAGGCATGAAAAATCGAGAAGTCACACAAAAGTCACGCACATGAAAAAGCCCAATGCTGCGAACATTGGGCTAAGTCATTGAAAAATATGGTCGGGACGGAGTGATTCGAACACTCGACCCCTAGCACCCCATGCCGGGGCCTGAATCTTCATAAAATATTGATACAAAACGAATTTTAATGATTTCATTGGCAACAAAACACCATCATTTTTGTGATTTCGCAAACGATAACTCGCGGCTTGTGGCGAGGGTTTTGCGCACAACCATTCCGGCGTTCTGCCGACCGAACACAATCCACTACCCAGGCCTGCAGTACCACGACTGCGCATACAGGCGTCCGTCGATCTCCTCAATCCCGCTCAGCGTGAAGGCGTTGGTTGCCATCCCGGACAAGAACGCATCAATCAACGGAGGAAGCAACTCAGGATCAAGCGGCATTGCCGGTCGGATCCTCGCTATGTTGCTGTCACGATTCATGGTCTTGCACGTCTCATGGCGAATATTCACGTCGCCGCGGATCGGCTTCTCTCTGCCGATCTGCTCCCATGATTTACCAACCCCTCTATCTCGCATCGGGACAATACAGATCGTGCGGCACCGATAAATGCACGCGTCGAGAAGGTCGCTCATAGCCCATTCTTCCGGCAGATATGGCCGCATCGGGCTATCAGCCCTATTGATAGTTGGTTCGAGTGGGTCGACGAAGGCGGCCCGAGGAAGCAGCCCTATTTGATCAAGCACCGGAACGGCTCCCCCATCCTCTGCGCTTCAATCGGACAACTGCCTGGTCAGGACAGAAGCGAGCACGAAGGTTTTGTCATCATCACGGCAGATAACGAAGGGGGAATGGTCGACATTCACGACCGCAGGCCGGTAGTCCTGGCGCCGGAGTTAGCTCGTGAGTGGCTGGACCTGGCCACGCACGCCCAAGGAGCAAGCGGAGGAAATGATGGTGAGCCAGGGAGAGCCGCCCGAGGTTTTCGAGTGGTTTCGGGTCGGGTTGGAGGTGGGTAATGTGCGGAATCAAGGAGGGAAATTGATTCAGCCTGTAACCTGACTTCCAGCAAGCAGCACCGACTGAAGAAGGACGGCTCGTTCATGGCCCTAGGAGTCCGACCAGCGGTCATCATTATTCCGGCTCATTTTTCTTAACGCTACTTCACTCTAGATGCGCAGTCTAGAGGCCTTGCGCGCGCCAGAGCAGGTTAGATATTTATAAGGCATCCAATATCTGCACCGCACTTCAATCTAAAAACTGCACCTATAAAGTAGAGAAATAATGATTAGACTCGAAGGCGAATCAGACATTTGATTCACAATCAACTACTCGAGAAGGAATTCGACATGGCCACCAAATCAATTAGCGACACTACAAGTCTATCCCCAAGCTTTACCGTAGAAAGTACATATAATGCGTCCGTAGACTCTGCCACCAGAAAAACCGCGATCGTATTTTCTTTATTCGGTCTAACCAGCACAACTGCAAACCTAACGTTAGACGACCCCATATACGAACCAGTAACAGGAGCTGGTAGCGTAACGGTAACTAATGGAACAGTTCGACTCATGGGTCAAAAAGACTATTTCACCATTGTATTTAATGGCACAGTCAAAGAGGGAGCAGCAGATGGCGTCAAGTATACTGACCAAATCATTGCAACTTTCTCTTCAAACTGATCCAGCTTAATCATATTTAATCCCCCCAAGCCGCCAGGGTTTTCTGGGGGGAATTATTTCAAACATAGTCAGCCTGTACGATCACCCAATGGTTAATACCTAATTCCACCGCACACAAAACTATAGTGCAATCAATCCCTCTAGGTCGCCGATGTCGGTGATTCCGATAATGAGATTGTTTGCCACGAGATTTCAGATAACGGAACACGTCCCGAACAGGCCGAGACGACTGCCACTAAATCACGCTCGCGCCTGATAGACTGCCGACGCCTGACCAGCGCCGCCCTCCCCGTGTCCTGTCTAACGAACACGATCCCTATTTTTGAAGCCCCCTCACATAAGCCTGACAGGCTTGCAATGCGATCAGTCCTTGGTCGCCGGAATCGGTGATACCGACAATTCGTTGAGCATGCGCCGGGTCAAGTCGGGCTCGCGGGGCTCCATGAACCAGGCCGCCGGAGGCGGCGGTGGCAGGCACGTTGCAGTTACTGGCTGCATCCGCGGCGTCGACAAGGACTGACAGCCGCAAGTCAGCAGTAGCTAGCTGACCGCGCAGGTGAGCCTGTTTCGCTTGTTCATCACGCAGCACGATACTGTCTGGCAGCCTGTGATAATCGCTCAACCCCTTAAAAATTCTTGCTACTGACAATATTGTGGCTACGCTTACGAGTGCGTTACCTTTTCCTACTGGAAGCTCTAACGGCGCTACATACAGCTACATACTGCTTATGGTGATTAGAGAGCATGAGGTAACGAACTCTATAACTCACAGTCTAAAAGGAATATAGGCATGGGCATTAGTGTTAAAAATAGGACCTCAAATAAAATTGAAGTTGCAATTAACCAATGGGGCAACGACGGCCAAACTGGTTACTTCGCTATCGCCGTGGAACAATCAGATAGCTGGAATAGGACCGACAGCCGTGGTTTTGTGCTCTCGCTAAGAAAGGGCGGCACAGAAAAGCCATACTACGTACAGTCTGACAGTTCAATTGTGGTTGGAAACTCTGACGTTAAAGATAACGGCCGAGTTATTTCTCCTCTCAGCAACTAGTTCGAAAGCATAATTCAAGGTGCCTATCGGGCACCTTGTCTTTAGAAAACTAAAAACCCAACCAATAGTTATCGTTGATTATTCTCACGTATATACGCCTGACACGCCCGCAAAGCGATCAGTCCTTGATCGCCTTCACCGATAATTCGTTGAGCATACGCTGGGTCAAGTTCGGCTCTCGTCGCTCCATGAACCACGCCGCAGGCGCCGGCGGCGGCTGGCAACCCACCGCTACCAGTCGAGGCGGCGGTGTTGAGTAGGACCGACAGCCGCAGGTAGCAGTAGCAAGGCGGTCACACAGGCGGCTTTGATCACGTTGGGCATCGCTCAGGGCTCGGTGGTGGGTTTGATCGCTGGCCTGCAACTGCTGCTCCAGGGCTAGGCGTTTGTTCTGCTCGACCTGCTGCTGGGCGGAAGCCGCGTTGCTGATGACGGACAGGTCGTCCTGATGGGTTCGCGCCTGCTCGGCAAGCTGCCGGCCATATCGCCAGTCCTGCACCTGCCATGCACCTCCCGCGCCGGCTGCGATTAGCAGGACGGCCAGCACCAGCACGCCGAGCAGCTTCTGAACCGGCGTCATGCAAGTGCCCGCCGCACACCTTCAGTCAGAACCGCCTCCGGATATGCATACCCGGAATTTTCGTGATGAATGATCGCCTTGACGAAGCCTGCCATTACCGACGGCTGGGCCAGGCCCACCTCGGCGCCAGGCCAGGTGCCTGTGTTCGCCTCAACCGCGCGCACATATGTGGCCGTGTCGTTCTCCACTGCCGGCGCCCAGCGACTGATGATCGCCTTCACCGTCCTGAGCCCGTGCTTGCGCTGGTAGGTCAGCAGCACCTTCCCCAGGGCGCGGATACCATTCTCTGGTGTGTCGAACCGTGTAAATCGCTTCTCAAGCGGGGGGGGGTGGCGGGAGCTGACCTTGCCACTTGTTGGCTGAGTTGTAGTCGATGTTGCTGGGGTTGCGGTTGCGCACCCCGCGGGTTTCAGTCGTCGACATGATTTTCTCCAGGCATAAAAAAACCGCCTCATGGGCGGCATTGGTGTTAGGGCTGAGGTCAGGCTTCGGCGCGTTGTTTTTCGTCGGCCCGCAGCATCTGAGGCATCTCTACTTCTGGAGCATCCGGGACGAGGATGTGCAGCGTGATCATGTGCTTAAGGTCGTAGGGCTGACCGTCTTTGGTGACAGTCACAGTCAGCACCCCATCTGCGAAATCCGTTTCCACATCTGCACGGTTGTCGACTTGGTTGACGGTGCAACCCCAGCCGTCGTCGACTGGCGGAAATGGCACCCTGCCCAGGCAACCGTAAACCTTGTAAACGCCTTTCGACTCTCGGGAGTAAGTCACTGCCGTATCGCCCTGGGTGACGAAGTCATAAGTCGCGCCGAGAACATTGATTGCTGCTCGTCTCATGATCAAATCGCCTGGAGAGTGCCGTCGGAGGCACGGGTTGTATTTTTGGTGGTGTAAACCTTGTCCCAGCTCGACCAGGCCCCGTTTGCAGTGCTCCGGATCCACATCGTGTTGCTGCTGTAGCCGATCATCAGTTGATTCGAAAAAGCGTTGCTGTAGTTCATCGTGAGAACTGAGACTCCGGTCATGCTGGCGGGAATGCCCGTCGCGGCCCCGGAATACGAAAAATCGAACCCGCCATAGTTGCGCCGTTCGTCAAGCGTGCTCGTTGGACGGCGCTCGGTCAGGTATCAAAATCCGCATGATTGCTCCTTGTGAACTAGCTCGCTGAAGGTAAAGAAACTGAACGAGATCTTCTCGTCTTCAACATCTCTCAATTCATACCTAATTCTGTCGAGACCAGAGTCGACTCGTGTAACGACGAGATCCATGAATTGAGTTAGGCCGCCGCCGAAACCACTTAGATTCAGCGCGCTGACATCTTGGAAATTGACCGTTACCGCGCCTGTCTCTGGATCATCGGTGGACGACATCGTCAACACCAGGTTGTACTTAAAATCCTGCATTTCGACGTTCATAGAGACGACGCATTTGTGGTCTAACAGAAGCTCGTTTATGCGAGACAAGCTATCCATTTTTTAGCGGTTCCAAGAGCAAATGAGATCTGGCTTTTCACCTTTAGAACTCAGGATCGCGGCCGGCGCTCCTACGATCAATTTCATGCAGGTCACTCCTGTGAAAAGGGGCCAACGATACCAGACCTGGTTGCTCAGCAATAACGCGCAGACAGGGAACTACTGGCTGGCGCTGCTTATCAAAAAAATATGGTAAGCCATTAAGGCGTCAGCCTTAGGAGGACACCTCATGCGCCGCATACTCCTCATCCCTTTGCTGATGATTTGCCTGCCCTTCGGTTCGGCTATGGCCCACAGACACCATATTGATGCGGACGAGATCGCTACTTCGGCAGGGATTTCCGTGTCGCTATACTCGACGCTCAGAGACGACAAAGTCGTAACGTCCGCCCGCGATGAACTCTCCAGCTTCGTTGCAAGCGGAGGCGCAATTCGCGGCGCCTATCTCGAGTCGGTGTTGATGAAGGCTAGACACGATCATCCGGGCCTCAATACAAGCGACGAGGATCTGGCCCAAATGCTCCTCATTCAAGATGAGCGACCTGCCGGCCAATAGGGGCGCTTCCAGGTCCATAACAGGGGTTACTCTGGACAGGCCGCATGACTCTTCCTCGCCCTGAAAGCAGGGGCTGCAGCATCAAGTGACCAGAAACGAAAAAGCCCAGCGTTAGGCTGGGCTTCGACCTACTGCTTCCGTGGGGACCAGTTGAATTTGTAGTTCAGTGGTGGCAGTTCATAGTGCTCGGAAAGGTACAGGCCAAGCATCTCCCCTTCCTTTGCGTACGCAGCAGCCTTGTCGGCCGTGGGGCACCAGCTCACCCACAAAGAGTCCAGGGGAAACGCATTTTCAAACGAGGCAAACTTGAATCGCCAACCCGCCATATGCCCTTTAGCTTTTTCATTTTGAGCGCACCGAACGAAAGCACCGAGCCGTCGCCTTAGGTTATCGGACTCGCCAATAGTCAAAACGCCGTTGTCGTCGACCCCCACTGCTCGGGTGATTGCTCGATCTGCGCAGATGATGTAAACGCCAGGCACTGCCGGTGCATTGCGGTGATGATCGACAAGCTTAAGCCACTCAGGCTCCCAGCCTTCCCAACTTTTTACCTTCATCGTTCGCCTCCTTTGCTAAAGGCAAAACGATATCATCAGGTGAGCTGAGGTGTGAATGAAAAAGCCCAGCGCGGGGCTGGGCCTCGAACATGGCATCCTACTTGAAGTAGCCGGTTCTGCGCAGTTGATGGCTGTAGAACCAGACGCCAACCAGCAGGGCTGCTTGCAGGGTGGCCGGCAGCACGTACCAGGCAGCCTGCACATACATGCTTGCTGGCACCCGGAGAATCTCCGGCAGCATGATCGGGATCAGCGTGAGCCCCAGAAGCAGCGCGCCCAACAAGCACCACGAGGATTTTTTGCTGCGGCACCACAGCAATAGGCCGCCCGTGAGCAACAGGATGCAAGTCAGTACAGGAGGGAGCAGCGCAATCAGCGCGATATCGCCCATCCAAGCCAGGTCCCAGCCTTCGCTGGCCAGCCAGTAGGAAATTTTGAGTGTGAGGAACAGGCAGTAGATCACCGCGAAGGTGACCAGAGCCGGGCGTGAAGCGTTCCGTACCAGAGGTGCACTTTTGTCCATAATTCCAAATCTGAAAATATGACTGGCCAATCCAGCCAACCGGCGCAGTCTACCGAACGCTTAGCGGATCACGAAGCAGCCGGGGCGACCTCGCATGAACCGAGGAAATCAAGAAGCAGCATCTCAGGCGGGCTTTTCACGGCAGTGCCCTGGCTTTCGCTACCTCTCCACTGCACCGGTATAAAGCTCTATAACTGCTCCTGATCGATCATCCAGTGTGGATGGAATGCCAGTAACTGGTCTTCAACTCGACGTAGTAGCGTTGCGCCTCATTTCGAACCAAGGTAGGACGGAAAATGGCTCGCTATACGCATGAAACGGAGCAGTACCTCAAGAAGACACCACGTACCATTCTCGGCGGCGTTGTTTGGGATACGGTGCATAAAATTGGCGATAACGTTCCCGTATCAGGAATATACCGATGCGAGACCTGCGGCGATGAAATCACATCCAATAAAGACACGCGTTTTCCACCTCAGAACACTCACCAACATCCCGGGTCAGCAAAGACTATCGGCTGGCGTCTAATCGTGGAAACCCAAACGAAAGGCTAAAGGACTCCCCAGTCCTTTGCCTGCAAGCCCAAGGACTGGGGTTGCGCCAATTTCGGCGCGTTTATGACCTGGAGGTCAAAAATGGCAAAACAACCTGAAAACTCAGGAAAAGCTTGGACAGCAGCAGAAGTTGCTGAACTGAAAAAGCTCGCTAAGGAAAACACTCCGACTCGGGTAATTGGACTGAAGCTTGGCCGATCAGAGGACTCCATCTACTCGAAAGCTGCTGAGGAGAATGTAAGTCTCAAGCCAACAAATCAGTCCCCTTACAATCGTCAGAAGTAAGGTAGGCAACGCCTGATTCATATGCCTGGCGCTGTTCATGGCTCCGCTCATGATCATGCTCCGCCAGAGAAAGCGCCATCGAGTCCAGGCATTTGAGCAGATCACTTTTCATTTTTCCATCACTCTCTCCTGCGGCCCTGCCGCATCATGTGGTTGGTTGTGCGTCTTTGTGCCTGAGGATCAGGCGCGTTCGATCGAGCCAGGGCCCGCCGAAAACGATGATCTCGCTCGGCCGGCCATACAGGTGGTGCAGCAGGAAAGGACCAGGCCCGAACACCTCGGCGGCCTCACTGGGTAGTTCCGGATCGGCGCCGAGGTAGATCCCCGCATGGTTCGGGTGGGCCGTGCGCCCTACCGCCATGACGATCATGTCGCCGCGCCGTGGCTGGTCGACACGCACGAACCCTGCCGTCTCATAGGCCTGCTCGTAGAGGCTCGGCCCGGCCGGGTCTTCCCACCAGCCATCAGCGCGCTGGAAGGCCTCAAACTCCAGCCCCCATTCGCGCTTGTACCACTCAGCACAAATTGCCCAGCAGTCCCAGGCGCCGTGGACGAATGGCCGCTTGAGCAATGGAGTGTGGCCCGCCGGCGTGATCGTCCTTAGATCCCCTTCGGGCCAGCTCAAGATGTGCCAGGGCAGCGCCGTGGCCTCGCACATGGCCAGGTCGCGCGGTGACGGCCGGCTGGTGGCGTCTGGGTGCGAATGAACGATGCCGATCACCTCGCCCAGGTCTTCCGCTTCGGCGTACTGCTCCGGCGCGATGCGAAATTCCTCGGTTGGCTCAGTGGCCGCATTGGCGCAGGGGTAGTAGACCTGCTTGCGGCCCACCGCCAGCAGTAGCCCGCAGCACTCGCGCGGGTATTCCGCCGCGGCGTGCTCTTGCACGGCGGCGAGGATGTGTTTGCGCATGATCAGCTCCGCGCGATAAGGGAAACAGCCGGGAAGCCACCGAACGGCAGCTCGTTGCCCTCACCGAAGCGCGGAATGCACCCCCGGCCCAGGGGGGCATCGCACTCGTCCTTTTCCGGATCGGTCGTGGGCAGGCCGTCCTGGTCGACGTAGCCGCCGGTGTAGCCGCAGTTCGGGCCACGGTAGCCACCGATTAGGCACCAGTGGCACAGCGTGGTCGCCTGGCGGCCGATGGCCGGATCATTGCGCAAGTCGCTGTTGTGATCGTCCACGGCTTTGTTGTATTGCCTGGCCACGGCGTTCTGCGCCCAGATCTCTGGGTTACCCACGGGCGACATGCGGATCAGACTGCTGCCGACCTCAATGATGATCTCGCGCAGGCTGGCGTCGATGGCTTCGGTGGTCTGGGCAGCGAACTCGGCAAGGCTTAGGGCAAAGCTGCCGGACTGGCCGGTGCCCGCCCGGCTCATGACCGCACCTGCAGCTCATACAGGATGGGCGTGCCGGCGGGGTTGATCTCATTGAGCGGTGGGACGATTGACCAGATCTGGCCTTGGATGATGACCTTGTTCAGCAGATCCGGCACCCACGCCAGTCCCTGCGCGGCGATCTTCAGCTTCTTGTCGCCCTGTTTGATCAGGCTGTTGGCCTGGAACTCCAGGCCGGTGAAGTCGAGCAGGATGCCTTGGGCGGCTTGCTCGGTAACGGTATCAGGTCCTGCTGTTCCGGTGCCCGGGTCGTACTCGCCAGGCTTGATGTCGCGGACGAGTACAGGCTGGCCGAACTCTGTGATCATCTCCAGAGCCATCACGGCCATTTCGTTGTAGAAGGCCATGGTGGCTCCGTTTCAGCTATGAGCGGACGGCGAAAAGCCCCCGTTTCTGGAGGTAGTCGGCAAACTGCGTTGCGCTTGGGCGATCCGGCGCTGCCGGCAACAGTCGGCCGCTGGTGTTGGGAATTGTCGCGTACTCGCGGGTTACCGCGCCCTCGACACGCTCCAGCGTTACCGCACCTTTGCGCTTCTCCGGCGGGTCGATGTCGTCCTGATGGATCTCTGCAGCCAGAGCCATCTGGCCGTACTGGATCCGCGCCGGCAGATAGTTGTCGGGCTTGATCTCGTGATCCAGTAGCACTTCCCGGCGCGGCCAGGCCAATGCCTGCTCGTTGCTGGTCTTGCGCCCTTTCCAGGTCATGCCGTCCATGGCCAAGGCGGCCCGGCGTAACAGCGCCTCCTGCGCGAGAGCCTCAGCAGGAATCGTCACACCAAACTTAACTGCATACAGGGTCAGGTCCTCGGCGGATGCGTAGCTTTCGGCCTCGGGATTACCCTGGCCCGTCTCAATTATTAACGTCATTTTCGGGGCTCCACATAGCCAAACCAACAGAACCACGACCCTTGATACCTATTCGGGACATGCGATACATCGCTTGCTCGAACAAATCATCCTCCACCGAGTGCGTACACTCTTCGATGACAGCAAATGCGTCTGGAGTACCAATCGCCTGCAATGCCCAAAGGCATTTTTTGTAGAAACTGCCGTAGTCATCGAAATCTAGATACTCAAGATCAGGCTTGAGCAATATGGCCTGGCGGAGAAAGGGAATGCTGTAGGGATTCGCGGCCTGTTGAAGGGACCAGACAATCTCCTCGTGGTCCATGTGATCTGTTTCAAGAAGGCGCTCGCACTTCTTACGTACCTCTGCTGCATCCATATTGTTTGTTACCCATCTAGCGACCGATCAAATGCGGAGCAATTTGGAAACATACTGCGGATGAGCAAGCGAATGAAGAGCTGATGCTAAAGCAGAGGTACTTGTCCTCCAGTGCTAAGCCTTGATCAGCTCGGCGACGAGCTTTTCCAGGGATTCCCTGGAAGCGTTGGCTCGGTAGGTGATACCCGCGGCGTCGAGCTTGACCTTTAGCGCTTCGACCTCGGGATCGGGGTTCGGAACCTTGAGGGCTTCCAGCTGCTTCAGCAGTTCAGCCTTCTCGCGCTCCAGCTGGGCGAACTTCTCGACCTCACCATCGCGCTCACGCTGCAGGCTGGCGATGCCGGCATTGACCGCCTCCAGAACCTGGAACAGTCGGCCAGCGATTTCGCCCAGATCTCCCTCGGGGCGCTCCAGACGCTGTTCTGCAAACGATTCGACAATCAGGCCCACCGACTTCAGGTCACTATGGATGCCGTTGATCTCGGCGTGAAACGCCTCGTCACGACCGCCACCGCCAGCGCACGTCTGCGGCGCTACCTTTTGCGCCTCGACGATAGATACTTCGGCGCCCACCTCTTCGTAGGCAGCCACCACCTTGGGCCATTCACCAACAACCACGACCTTCTCCACGCCGGATTCTGCGCGATCGAAATGCTCAGGGTTGCGATAGCGCTTGTCCGGGTCGAAGCCGGACTTCTGCGCGGTGTAAATCAGTTCCATGGGAATATCCAAGGCGACTCATGGCAGAGCCGCCCGCTAGTTGCTTATGGGCCCGGAGGGGTGGACAGGTCGATCAGGACGCCGGCGGTGACCTTGTCGCTGGTGGCGTACTTGGTCCAGTTGGCACCGGTACCAATCGCGGCCAGATTCGGGTTCACGCCACCGGTGGAGTCCTTCCAGCTATAGCCCAACAGGTCCAGGTTGAAGGTGCCCTCGGCGCGGAAGCCCATCGCCAAGTTTTCCTGGGTATTGATCGGGTACGAGCGGAAGCCCGGGGCCTGGGACTCGGTGATTTTGATCGCACCAGCCTGCAGGCCGAAGATGGTTTCCGCGGGGATGGTGTCCGATACCAGCACCGGCTTGCCCATGGTGCCTGGCTGGCCACCGTAGATGACCACGCCGGCTTCTTCGTAGACCTTCTCAGTGATGGCCTGGTCGACCATGTCGAAGTAGGTCGCCGAGTCCATGGTCCACAGAGCAATACGGCCGAAGCGATCACCAAACTTGCGCATGCCCTTGGTCAGGGCCTTCTTTCCGTCGGTGGCAAAGCTTGCCTTGGCAACCATCGCCGGGTTCGCACCAATTGCAGCCTTGAGTGCTGCCATGGCGTACTGGATGTAGCCTTCCAGCACTGCATCGGCATAATCGACACCGACCAGCTCGGAGAACTCTTCCGGCGAACGCGCGCGGCGCTTGAAGGCCTCTTCGGTGGTCTCGTAAGGGCCATACTTGAAGGGCACCTTCACACCGACCATCTCTCCGGAGCCGATTTTCTGGCCGGCCACCGCGGCAGTCGAGTTAACGTCGCGGTGAGCGATGGAGCCGCCGAGCTTGTAGAAGGCGCGCTTGCGCAGGTCGCCTTCGATCAGCTCGTTGTCCAGAACCAGGGCGCCATTGGAGGAGGTATTGAAGATGTCGATCACATCCTGGATACGCTCCAGGTACGCGTCCTGGCCGTTCTTCGTGATGAATTCACGCTTGGCCACAGACGTCATTTCGGAGCGCTTCAATGCGGCATTACCGCCACCCCCGCCCGGGGCATTGGTCCCTGAAGCCCTTGGCCACAGATGAGGTGCGCTTTCGCGCAGGGATTCCGCCCATTCGAGCGGAGTCAGAGGGGTCTTGCCGTCTTTTCCGAGGATGGCCTGGCCTTCCTTGTCGACAGCGATCGCTTCGCCCTCTTCGTTGAGCGTGAACTGGCCTTTGGCGCGCAGGATCAGATCGTCTGCAGCTTCGGGCAGCGCTCCGGCCTTGATAGCAGCGGAACGGATAGAGTCGCCCAAGACTTTGTCCCGGAACTTGCTGGCGAAGGATTCGGCCTTGTCGGCGCGATCCTTTTCCGCCTTGAGTTGCTTGTCGAACTCCCCACGCAGGCGCTCAGTGCGCTTGGTAAAGACCTCGTCGATCTTGCCTTCGGTCAGGAGCTTGGTTTCTTCGTCCTGGCCGGCCTTGGTCAGCAACCCCTTCACGGCGTTGAGGTCCAGGCCTTCAAACTGGCTCTCGAACTGGCTGAGCTTGCCGGAGGCGTCCTTCAGCTTGCCCAGCAGCTCAGTGTTCTTGGCTTTAAGCCCGGAAACGGATGCTTCAACAGCAGTCGCGATAGCGGCCTTGATTGCCGGATTGTCCAGGTCGATTTCGTTTTCTTCTGCCACGTTGATTCACCCCTTGGGTATGTGTTGCCCGATTTACAGGCATAAAAAAACCCGCCGAAGCGGGTTGGTTTTGAACGCCAGGTTTAATCGGGCATAAATCGGTAGGTAAATGGTGCGAGGCGCTCGATTCTCACAGAGTCGCCCTCGTTCAAAGCGTACTTATCCAAAAAGGCTCTAACAAAACGGGTCTTTCTTTGCTGGAAGATTTTCTTGTCGGAGAGGATGAAGTCCTCAACCGTCTCAATATCCCCGTAAATTACGTAAGCATTTCGGACTGGAGGCTCTGCTCTATTTGTCCCCCCAATAATTTCTGGCTCAAACCAGTCGAAAATATCCGACAACAAAATGTAGTCACGTGATGCATTTGTCTGGAGCTTAATGATCTTGAAAGACATACCGACACTCCTGCAGTTCGTCACCCATGGTTTCAAGCCGAGCTAGACAATTCAATCATTTTAAATTCGCTATAAATCAATGCATTTACCTATACCTTCGCTTTTTCAAATGCCAGCGGCTCCAACTTTTTCATCTGCACCAAAGTCAGCGGCGCGAAGTTGCGATCAAGTTGCAGCTCTGCAAAGCGCTGGACGGTCAACCCGCCCTCGCGAAACAACTTGGCCCGGACTAGGCCAATAGCCACGTTCTGGAATGCCGCTGGCTGTTGCTGGAGCCAGTGGTAGTAATCAAGACTCGCACTGACCTGCCCTGCGCCATCAGCTCCGACTGCGGCCCGCGTGGCGCCCTTGGTGAAAAACTCACTGAGCTTGGTCAGCAGAATGAACGTAGTCGGGCAGTTCGGATGAAACGGCGGCCGGGGCCCGGAATCTACGGGAAACCGTCGTTTATCCAGCGACCGGCATTGCTGACTGGTCTTGCTGTCCAGTGTGGCGACCATTTCGATCTCGGTCACCGCATCGGTATTAGCTTTGGCCACCTCCATGCGCGCCTGCGACGACACATGCTGAATCGCTGTGTGCACTACCGTGCTGGCGTTGCGGTTGATAGTTGCCAGGACGCCGTCTTTGTATCCAGCCGCCTTCGTGCCGCGGATGTTGCGAATGATCTGGAAGTTCGTCTGCCCCTCGAAGAAGCCCTGCCGAATCGTCCCAGTGACCCGATCACGCTCCGCACTGGTCCACCCCTTGATGAACGACTTCAGCAGCTTGCCGCTGCCGGTGCCGCGCACGCTAAGCGGATTGGTCAGCACCGCAGTGCGAACCGCTGCTACCGTCGGCACAACCACGTCCAGCGACACACCAACCGGCGCCGACCTGGCCAAGCTCGTCGCCTCAAACTCAGCCTCATAGTTGGCGATCTCGATCAAGTCGAGATTCAGCTGCGCGCTGTACCGGTCGAAGATGCCCAGCAGCAGGCTGTCGACCTCCTTGAGCAGCGCCTCCAGCCGCTTGACGTTGTACTCGGTCAGATCGGCTTGGGTGAGCCGCTCGCGGATCGAGCGATCAATCTCCTTGAGGAAGGGAGCGAACTTGCCGACCTCCCCCGCCTTCAACTGCTCGAGGAAGACCGCGTGCCGAATCGTGGCGTCAAGGATTGCTTGGTTTGCCGCCATTTGGTTTGTCCTCGTCATCCAAGCCCAGGCCATCGCCCTGCTCCTGCAGCTCGCTGTCGATCTGTAGGTCAGTGCGTTCTGGAGCGATCAACCCCAGTTTGCGCAGGTAGGCCCGTAGGTCAGCTTTAGCGAACCCACCGTTCTGCCAGAGCCCAACCAGCGCGGTGATCATCTGCGGATCAGCTGTCAGCTCGACGAACTCCTGGTTGACCTGGTAAGTGACCTTGTTGTCTGTGATGCCCATGTACGTGCAGCACCACATGATCGCCCGGGTATACGCCTCGCTCACGTTGGCCACGCAGCCGGCAAGGACCGATGTCGATGCAGATTGATCGCCGCGGGCTTCGGTCGCTGTCTTAGACGATAGAGACGCGACGACCATTCGGGCGCCCAGCTCGATCATCATCTGGTTCTTGTCGGCCATGGCCTCCTTGACCAGGGTGTTCGACAGCGGCTGTGCATACCCGAATGAGCCACCGGCAGGCAGCATCATGGGGGGCCCTGGAGCCGATATAAACGCCGTTCTTCTCCATCCAGTCGCGCCACTGCTCATCAAGCCCTGAAATCCACGGCTGGGCCTGGCCACACCAGAAGACGCTGTCCTCGTAATCGGCGCTGGTCCGGTAGTGGCCCAGGTTGATCGCCGTCGTCATCGACCTTCTTCTGCCGGTTGACGTAGACGTCCCCGACTTCCTTCGCGGCCTGCTCCAGGTTCTGCATGGCCAGGGCAATGTTCTTCATCCCCTCGGCGCGCTCCACAAAGCGGTTCATGGCGCGCAGGCGAAACGCACGGTTGGCGATCGGGATCTCTGCCGTCTCCTCTCGGAATCGCTTGCGGGTGTCTTCAAACAGGGTGACCCAGCGCTTGGCCAGGTCCTTTCCCGAGCGCTTTGTCGGGTCGTGTGATTCGCACTGCTGGCGGGTTACCTCGATGCCGAATTCCTCGGACCGAAGCTGCAACCTGTGCAGGGGTATCGAAACAGGCCAAGGCCTGAACGATGAAGGCCTTCACCTCGTTGTTCAGGGCCGCCATAGGGTTCTATTCCGTCTTAGGTCTGTCCAAGGTCAGGCAGACTTGAGCAGACAGGTTCCGCAGGCCCTCGAAATGTTGATCTTGGCCACCTCAGGCGGCCGGCTTGCAGCGTCGATCAGCTGCTGTACGTCTTCCCCTGCCCCGTAGCGGCGGACCACACCGACGAACTCCTCGACGTCGTGGCCGCGCATCTCGATCTTGGGCGCGCCTTCCTTGGTGAAGGCCGGTTGGCCGTATTTGTCTTTGGCGTGAGCCAGGTGGTAAAGCTCGTGTTCTATCAGTGCGCAGAACTCAGCGTCAGAGCACTGGGTACAGTAGTCGGCAGCTAGGGTGATGAGAAACTCGGGCCCTTCGCCGAACCACTCCCGCATTTGCTGCTCTTGTCGGGCCTTCTGCCATCCGCCGGCCCGGTGCATCACCTTCTCGGCCTGGCCCAGCACCGTGCGGCCTTGCTTGGCGAATGCCTCGGAGGCCCAGAGCACTTGGACGTTAGCGTCGACCAGGTGGGCGTGCTCCACGTTGTGGATGCTGCCGGTGGCAGCCAGGATCTCCTGCTGTATCCACCCCCACACCTCGGGAGCTGGCAAAAGCGTCAGGAAAGGGTGATCGAGCAGATCGGGTGGCGGCAAGGGGCGCTGACTCATGATCGCCCCCCTGTACAGGGGGCCAATTGGCGCCCCGAAGTATCTTTTCCCATGGCCAACTACTGCCTCCACATTAAATCAGGAGCAACCATGAAACACCTTATATGGTTAGCACTGGCCGTAGCCGCCCTCGGGTACGCAATCGGGCCAGAATGCTATAGCGAACCAGCAACTCTCACATGCCTACTCTACAGGCCCTAACCTTAGCCGTGCCGCACTCACCTGCGGCACACCTACCCTTCCCCTGATGCAGACCTAGATATCAAATTGGCGTCGATAAGCCTCAACGTGCCCGGGAAAGATTTCGCCATAGCCCGGGTACTCGATACCTAGAACGATGAGCTCTATTGCATCTGCCCCGCAATCAGCCGAGTAGTCAGCAATGGATGCGCCAGAAGCACGAAGCTCCTCCCCTCCCACAACGCGCACAGTAAAGTTGAAGTGCCTCTGATCACGCTGAGTAAAGGCTCTGACTTGCTCCTGGATGCAGGAGTAACCAGGACCTGGAACAAAAACTCCTGTAGCGACACCCATGGGCGGATCGCCAAGCTCCAGATTGGACCAACCAATATGCTGCCCATTACTGAAAACTTCGAATCGCGACATGGAACTACCTAGAGAACGTGGCTGAATTTCTCGAAGGGTAACTCAATCGCCGGCATTGCCTATTGTCGCAACACAATTTGCTGATTTGCTAAACGTGTCGCGACCTACGCTGCAAGCTGCAGTTGTTTGTTGAACAGTTCGCGGATCTCGCCAAGCCTGGCCGTCACCAACGGCTCACCCTTCAGGTGAATCAGGTGGACCAGCTGGTGAACGATCCCCTCATCTGACAGAACCACGCTCGCCGGCAGCTCCTTGAGCCAGCACACAAACACCGCGAAGTGCAGCGCCGCGGGAAGCTCCTTCAGGAAGCGCTTGTCGGTCATCCCGACGAATCGGGCGTGCTCCTCGCGCAAATCCAGGTAGCTCGCCGAGTACTCCCGGCCGCCGATGACGTAGTCCATCACCCTGCCTCGTCGACTTTCCGTTCAGCCCAGCGCCGGCCGAGCTGACGGGCCTGCTCAACACCCAGGACTCCGATGAAGCCCGCGGTGGCAAATGACCAGGCGATGCTGAAGCCGAACTCTTTCACGGTCAGCCCCACCACCATGACGATCAGCGCGCCAAGCGATGCCTCGATCAGTTGGCGGACGGGCTTGGTCTCCTTGCCGTCGTACTGAATGCGCAACCAGGTGAGCGCAAAGGTCAGCCCCATGGCGAGGCCGTTCTCGCGCAAGGCGGTCAAGACCAACACCCAGAACGAAGGGTCTTTTTCTGGCATGTGTGTCATCTCGATATCCTCCCGGTCGGGAGTTGAGGGATTTAAAAGGGCCTGCGTCGGCCCGGGCATAAGCCCAAAACAAAGAGGCCCCGATCAATATCAAGGCCTTGAAATAGGTGCGAGTCCTATCGCTTGTAAGAGGGTCGCCTTTATAGGCACGACCCTTTTTGCTATTCCCGCCTTATTTGCGCGGGGAGCAATCAGAACTCCCAGCCGATATGGCCGTAGGTTGGGTATGGGTCCGTGCCATTGTGCTCGGCGCTGGTGTTGTCGGGGTAGTAAACCTTCCGTCGACGTGCTGTCGGCGTGAAGCCAAAACGAGCCCAAACCGGGGTTTCTTGAACGATTGCCAGACTACCGTTTGGCTGCAGGCGCAGAGTGGCGCCAGGATGGCCGCCGGTACCCGACTGCCAGATCGGTACGTTATTCGCTGCATAAACAACGAAATTGCCATCGTTCTGGAATACAGCTCGAACCGCACCCTTGTTCTGGGTGTAACTGGCCCATCGAACGCTCCAGTTCGGGCCATAGTTCACGACGTTGCCGTCCCCTTGGAAGATCAAGGCGCCATCACCGGCAAAGTAAGGCACCCCCATCTGCAGATCAGTTGTGCCACCGAACAGATACGCACCACCACCTGGATCAAGCGGAATGGATGGGGTGCCATTCCAAATTGCCTGAGAGTCGACCAGGACGATGTTGCCGTCGTTCTGCAATGCCATGTGAGTTCGGTTCCACTGATCTTCACTGGTGAAGCCAGAGTTATTGGTCAGCCAGGTACGTCCCCGGAGCGGATCATCGAGAAATGCGCCAAATTGGACATACAGCTGCACCGGCACCTGGTATCGCAATGGAATGGTTGAAGTGTAAGGGGTAGTTTCGTTGGCGATCCAAACCACTACGCCATTGTCCTGCAATGCGAGGTTGCCGTCGGCTTGAAGCAGCAGCTTGAACCGGCCGTTTGGCGAAAGCAGGAACTGTCCCGGAGACATGGTTTGATAAGCAGGGAGAATCGAAGTACCGCTACGTTGAAACGGAGTACGTGTACGTCCAGCCATAATGTTCACCTATTGAGTCGAATGATTATTTGCGGTGATCCGCTTTCATGTCGCTCATAGGCGATGGACAGAGGCTCATGGCCTTGTTGATTTCTGATCCTGAAAAAGAGGCCGCACATGCAGCCCCTCGCTCTTTACGGCAGCAGATCGTAGGTCACGTAAGCCGTACCGCCGCCGTTCTGCGTCATTGCTACCCACAAACCCTGACCGGCTGGAATGGTCACAGGGAACGGAAGAGTGGAAGAACCGTTAACGGCGGACAAGATAACGGGCACGTTGGTCACCCAACGCCCACTTGGAATGGTCGTGCCGGCGCTAAGAAATCCGTTCCCGGATGGGCTGATCATCGTAGCTGTTCGAACTACCGCGCCATTGACGTTCTGTGCCGGAGTGAAAATTACGTCTTCGTAGCTGGTTGCCACCGATTTGAAGTGGCTGCCGATTTGTACTGGTTCCATTTTTTTACCTATTGAGTCAAATGATTATTCGCGGAGGATTCCGCATTCATGTCGCTCAAAGGCGATAGCTCTAGGCTCGAGGCCTTCACACCGGGTCCATGTAGGTCAGCGCCAGCAATAGGCTGGCATTCACCCCTCTGAGTACCTGAGGAGCGGAATGACTATCTCAACAAAACACTGTTTATGCAACCAGTATTTTAATCACTAAACCTCTCTATTCCGACTCCATTTCTCCTAACCCGCTACCGGATCCGGGCCGATCATCTATTCCGAGCATGAACCTCATTTAGGCCTCTCGCGGGCAATAAAAAACCCGGCACGGTGGCCGGGTATCTGTGTTTCGTTGGATTCTTAACTTCAAGTCCTGGCCATCGCTCGCCATATTTTCAGTAACAGTAGAGCAGCTGGTGCAGCGAGCAATCCCGCAAACAATCCCATCTGAAAAATTGCAGATGGCTCCGTCCAGCACAGGCTCATTGGCTTGTTAAAAAAATAAAGGCAAGGCTCTGGAAAGAGGATCTGCCATGCGGGTAGCGCACCAGCGATACACAGTAATCCTATTCCGAAGAGCGCTACAGAAACCCGGCGAGAAATGGCGGGGATTCTCTTTCGAGCCAGGACCAGAACGATTACCAGGGCAAGGGAAACAACCCCAGGAACAAAAAGGGCAGCAAAGTAAACCTGGCTAAACTTATAGGCAGTATCCATATCACCTCAATAAAAAGCTCGGCTCATTGGCCGGGCATGATGAGCAACTGCTGGTCACTCTTCATCTTCAATTAACTCTGGTAGCTCGAACCAGGCATCGGATGCAGCCACAACGATAACCTGATGATCGATATTCATCTGATCTGTCGAAATCTTGTGCTTGTCTATCGCACGCTTAACCAGTCCAAACACAGTTTGTGGAACTGTCTTCTCGGGCATCTCGGCAATGAAATAGGTCGCATCGGGCAGATGCCTCTGTTTTCCAGCCAAATCCTTGATGCTCCGCGAGAAACCCTGTTCGGCCATTCGGTCATGGAAACCATCGTAGTTGTCGCAATTCGTCAACTGGACACGAGCCAGAAACGCGGTTTCTTGATTTGGCAGAAAGGTGGTGTGGGGTTCTTGCAGCAACAACGCCAGATTTACTCTCATCCTTGGGCATCTCTTAGTGAAGTGGTATCACTTTGATATGGGCGCGAGGCTAAATTTCAAGGCCTACAAAAAAGCCCAGCTCAATGGCTGGGCTTGCACCGCATTGATACTCAGTAAACCGTCACGCTACTAAGCTCGGCCCTACTGAAAGCCTGCGCAGCTGGGGCTGAAAACTTCCAGTTCTCTCCTGGGCCGATATCTTGCCCATGAGCAACGGTATTCTCGACTATGTTGCCTGCGCCGTCGTAAAGCTTGAATTTCACAAACACGTTCGCAAGCGTCGCGTTAGAATTGTTGTGTGCCAACCCCGTAACAGCAGAGAGAGAGCCAGCAGCACCAACTTGAATGCCGGATACGGTGACACGGTCGTCAGCCATCGCGATCGAGGACAGTAAAAGCGCAGCAATAGCAAAGATCTTACGCATGAGAGAAACCCTACTTGTGAAGTAGGTCAACTTTTGCTGATTGACTCAATACTGTCAATATAGTGGCGACAACAAAATGACATCTTTCTCAAGGCCAACAAAAAGCCTGACGCAATGGCCGGGCTTTCTCTATGGTGCCGCGCTTGAAAAGCTGAACACCGTGCCATAAAACCATACCGCTATCCGTACGGAAAGGACTTTTACGCAGCCTCTGCCGATTGACCCAAAGCCCCATCAATCCAGCCGACACCAGCCTTGATCAGCTCCCAGGCCTTGCGTTCTGACATCCCATTTTCCCTTCCTATACGGTTGGCTGGCCATTTGGAACCGAAGTAGAGCCAGACGAAATCCCCCATCTGCTGGTCGCGCTTGATCAGCCGCGCAAGAAGCTGGTCAACCACGAGAGCAACATCATAGGTAATGACATACGCATTCGTGCTTTTCACGGGATTCCTCTGGCTCATTACCGCAGCCATCTGAGAGACGTATCCAGGAACTCCCATCCCGTCCATCCGCCACCACCCCCACTGCTCAAGCAGATACTCGGTATCGCCAAGTGGCTTATCGAAATATGTGCGCTTTTTCATGCCGCTTTCCTCGGAGTGGGGTCGCTGAGCCCAAACAGATCACGTAGTAACCGATCAGTAGGCTTGTTCTTAGCGTTACCCTCAATCAACCAACTCTGACCAAAGTCGTGAAAACCGATATCAGCTCGAAGGCAATGCCAGGTCGCGACCATGTCCAGCAGGTACGCCAAAGCTGTAGGTCCTCCGACCTTCACTTTCGCCAACTCTTCGCCGGCGATCTTCAAGAACTGGCGCTCCAACTCGCTCATGCTTTTACGCGGAAGCAATGCCGTTACTCGGCTACTCATACGGTCTCCTTGTATCTGCTGGCGAAAGGGCGGCGATTCATCTCGACCTCTTCGTCCGATGTCGTGGCAGTGCTTTCGCCTGATGCACACAATGGGCTGGTCGCATCAGGAAGACTTTTAATCGAGTTTAAAGACTGAGTTTCTGGGCTAACCGAAGTCGAAATCAGGCCGCGGATTGCTTTGTTTCTGCCGCTGTATTCCGTAGATACGCCCAATCGACATCAGGCCTGAGCTCCTCACAGGTCACCTCCCTCCCCGACTCGCGCTCAAGCTTGATCGCAAGAGCTGGATTAGCTCGGCGCACGTTGTAAGCAACCTGCTTGAGTTGGCCCACGCTGGTATCGCAACGCTTGGCCAGGGCATCCAGCGAAACAGCATCCAGGGAGCGCATGAATTCGATTAGCGTCATGGTCATCCTCTAAGAGCCTCAAAATTACTATTTGCTAATTCATTTAGCAATAGCAATTTATAATTTACCGTTTGCTAACGCGAGGACACTATTTGTCTATGGATATGAAAACCCTTCGGGTCGAAGCGCTGCGGCGTGTCATCGGCCCACTCAGCCAGAAAGACTTCGCCGACCAGCACGACCTGGACGCTTCCTATTTGTCCCAGATCCTCAATGGGCATCGCGGCTTGGGAGAGAAAGCCGCGCTCAATCTCGAGCAGAAAATTGGGTTGGCGCCAGGGGTTCTGGTCAATCCAAGTGGTTATGGCTCAAACCTCATTGAGGGTGAGTTCACCCGCCAAGACACGGTTCGAGAGCCCTCACCGGCCTACAAAGCGCTGCAGCAAAACGCCTCACCAAGAGCAATCTCAGTGATTGAAAAGCTGGCCAGAGCCGCGGCAAAAGGAAAGCTCAAGGAAGCTGACCTGGTTCTGCTTGAGGGCATCGCCGGTCTACTCGAAAAGGCCAACACTGAAAAGCCTTGAGCCAGATGCAAAAAGCCCGGCACTTGGACCGGGCTCTCTTCCCCACTATTCCAGCAAGTCCGATTCCCTGCTCTGCCACATGGCCTGAAGCTTGGTCAGCCCCTTGCCAGTGATCAGTGTTGAACATGTAGGAATCGTGCCCTGGACGGGATGCTCAAAAGTGCCCAGCTTCACATCGAGCAAACCTGCCTCGATCTTCGCCTGGTATGGCTCGTTGGTCCTGGTAACCCAGCCCTTCTGCCGCATGAACTGCAGCAGCCTAGTACGGCCAGTACCGATGATCTTCGCAGCCTGAGCAGTGTTGTACGTCTTGTGTGACACCACAACCATGTCGTGGAAAGCCACCTTCGGCGCGTCCTGCTCCACCTTCACTGGACTACCCCCGGTGCTCATAGACTTCCTCCTATGCTCAAAGCGTAGGCCGGGGATGTCTATCGTACCGGGGGGAGTCCATTGTTCGAACTTGAAGGCGGCTCCTTGAGGTTGCGTCGTAGTTCCTGGTTCGGTTTCGTGAGCGCCATAGCAGCCTCCTGCGAATCCAAACAGCAGCAAATGGTTACAGACGACGCGGACACCCGATTTTGAAGGTTCTAAGAGACAGGGCCTCGTTCCTAGCGTCCTTCTCGTTCTGATTCTTCATCGTAAAAGTGCCGTCCTGATAGCTTTTAGCCATGACCGCGTTGTTGCGATCAATCTCGCTGAAAAGGTGAGCACACTCAGCTGCCTTTGCCTCCTGTGAGGCGGGGGGCGGAGCATTCTCCACATCGAGTACGTATTGGGACTTCTCATGAGCACAACCAGCGAGAGCTGAAAGCGCCAAAATTGCTGCAATCTTCTTCATGTGATTTCCATATCATTCGAGTTTGGTGTAGCCGTTTTAATGAAGGGTTCCGACCCTGCGACTCTCTCCAATCCTGATCCGATCCAACGCCTGGTGTAAAGCTTCCAAGGTATCGAGCGGGGCCTTTGCCTCAGCTTCCCGACCATCACCCCAAAGCCGTTCAACCATTTGGTTAAGCATTAGGATGGACCGTTCAATATCGGCGGCGGTCACCCTTTTGGTATCCGTCGGCTGTTTCTTTGTCATTCAGTAACACTTCCGTGGAGCTTGAGAATCAGCGCGAACATCGCCTTCAGAACCGAGACCGCCATCAAATCTGACAGCCTTGAGCAGGCCCCCACATGAACTCTTCGATGCGAAATTTAGCACCATTACTTCGCCACTACGATTAGCAGCGCCCCTTCCCTGCCGCGCTCAAAAAATAGCAAACTGAAATTTAGCAAAATGGATTGGATAAAATTACATTATGCTAATTTAGCTAAACGCCAACCAAAGCGCTGAGCCACCCCATCCATTTTTGCGAAAGCCAACAACGCGGCAGGCCTTCGGTTTGCCTGGAGAAAAGCATACCGGTCACTACAACCCCTTCACAAAGTAATGAATTCGCCAGCTTTGGCGCTCGCCTGATTCGCTTCGGCCAGGCACTACAGGAGGCATCAACAACTGTCGGTGAACTCACTTCCTTGGCTGCAGCATGCGGTATCAGCTTCAAGCTGAAAGCTACTGCAGAACAGGGGGCGCCACAGAATGGCTAAGACACTCCTTCGGATACGAAGTGAAGGCGTGGCCTTTTACCTGAACTCTGAAACCTCGTCCCCCAATACCGGACACCGAAATCGCTACCGCCTGTTCAAAACGGAGAACTACGGCCCCAAAAAGTCGGGCTGGATTCAAGTGGGTTCGATTGCTGGTCAGGAGTTAATGGCGATTGAGGATAAGGCAGCCCTGCTTGAGGCCTGCGAGAAACTATTCAGCAGCAAGAAACCTCACTGCTATTACCGCCATGGGGCAATCCGCGGCAAGCCAGGCAAGTGGGAGGGTGAGGCGTTTCCAAATCAATTGGATGAACGAGGAGTTCGCCACAGCCCGTGTTGCAGTCGACGGATAGCCAGGACAACGGACTGGGCGAACGACTCAACGATAACCGCGCGTAACGCCGGCGAACATCAGACCTTTCCTAAGCATCGCCGCCCTAAATCTGCATTGGCACCCACCCTGACCAGCTGTTGGCCGTTCAGCATTCCATCGTAAACACACCTGGCCGGGTGAGCGAGCCGACTCTATCCGGAGCCGAGCCAACTGTCCCGAACACAATTCTGAATAAACCTGAAGGCCCATCACCAGTGGGCAAGGAAGTGCGCCATGACCATCACGAAGATCATCAAGGGCCCGCACCGATTCGCCGGTCTCTGGTGGGTGATCGCTGAATGCAACGGCAAGATTCAGCACATCTCCCGCCGCACCGAGCAACAGTCGCGGCAGATCGCCATCGGGCAGGACAGCGCGCCCCTTCATTGAACACTCTGCCGCCGGCGGCATGGAGCAACCCATGAAAAAAGAACCAATCAAGAAAGAGCTGATCAAGATCAGCGAGTTTCAGCGCAGGCGCTGGGGCGAAAACGGAACCCCGCAGTGCCCCCAAGCGATTCGCAATCACATCCGCAACGGCCAGGTGCCGGGCGAGCTGGCCAAGGGCACCCTGGGCCTGTACGCCGTGCACTTTCGTCGGTTCAGAAAACCGTTCGAGGGGAAGGCCGTCGACCAGATCACTATCCGCATGATCGCCGAGATGTTGGACGCCCTCACCCCGCGCACCGCAAACCAGTGCCGGGCCTTGTTGATCGACATGTTCAACCACGCAGCGGCCAAGGGCCTGTGCCCGGACAATCCGGCGGCCAGCACCATCAACCGAATCGAGAAGAAGCAGCGCAAGCGGCACACCATCGAAGGCCTGAAAGCAATTCGAGAGAAATCGCCCGTCTGGCTGCAGAACGCGATCGACCTGGCGCTGATCACCGCGCAGCGCCGCACCGATATCCTGAATATGCGCTTTGATGAGGGTCGGGAGGGGTTTCTGTATGTGGTGCAGCAGAAGACGGCCAAGGCCAGTGATGCAGCGTGGATCCGATTCAAAGTGACCGATGAGCTCCAGGCTGTGATCAGCCGGTGTCGGGATGATATCGCCTCACCATACCTGGTGCATTGCCGGCCCTATCGCCTCAAACAGAAGCAGGCGCAGACGAAGGACCACTGGACTCAGGTGGAGGAGCGATATTTGACGCGAGCGTTCAAGGAAGCCAGGGAAGCGGCGAAATGCTACGCGGGATGGAAGGAAGAGGAAATGCCGGGCTTTCACGAGGTGCGGGCACTGTCGCTGCACCTGTACCAGAAGGCCGGAAAGGATGGGCAAAAAATCGCCGGCCACGCCAGCGAGAGCATGACCAAAAACTACCAGAAGGACCACGCCGATATCGTCTGGTCCGAGGCAATTCCGGATCTGAATATCAGCGAAATTACTGGATAGTTTTGCGCCAGTTTTGCGCGGGCTTTGCGCAGACACAAAAAAGCCGATCTGGCTGATCGGCTTTTTTGTGTCTGATTTTACTCAGGAATAATGGTCGGGACGGAGTGATTCGAACACTCGACCCCTAGCACCCCATGCTAGTGCGCTACCGGACTGCGCTACGCCCCGACTAGGCGTGTTACTGGGTTTGCTTCTTAACGAAGCGCTCAAGAATATATCGCAAGCTTTTGAAATATGGAAGTATTTAAAAGCCGAATTTACTTCTTGAGCACCATCAGAACGTCCTCCAGCTCGGAGATCATCTGACGAATCAATTGCTTGTACTGGGTGGTATCGTCTTTGGCCTCATCACCGGACAGGCGCAAACGCGCTCCACCGATGGTGAACCCCTGATCGTAAAGCAACGCGCGGATCTGCCGGATCATCAGCACGTCCTGGCGCTGATAATACCGGCGATTTCCGCGGCGTTTGACGGGGTTGAGTTGAGGAAACTCCTGCTCCCAATAACGCAGCACATGCGGTTTGACCGCACAGAGCTCGCTGACTTCGCCGATGGTGAAGTAGCGCTTGCCCGGAATGACCGGGAGCTCGTCGTTATGACTTGGTTCCAGCATAAGCCTCAACTCGGGCCTTCAACTTCTGCCCTGGACGAAAGGTGACCACACGGCGAGCCGTGATCGGGATTTCTTCCCCCGTCTTCGGGTTTCGGCCAGGTCGCTGGCGTTTATCCCGGAGGTCGAAGTTACCGAAACCGGACAATTTGACCTGTTCGTTATCTTCGAGAGCGTGCCTGATTTCCTCAAAAAACAACTCGACCAATTCCTTGGCCTCTCGTTTATTCAGGCCCAGCTCTTCGTAGAGGCGTTCGGCCATTTCAGCTTTCGTCAGAGCCCCCATACGTCACTTCCTTAACGTGGCGTTCAACCTTTGTTCGAGCGAGGTGAGGATATTTTGCGTCGCTGAGTTCACCTCATCGTCATTAAGAGTGCGCGATGGATGCTGCCAGGTCAAGCCAACGGCAAGGCTTTTTCTATGAGGATCAATGCCTTTACCTTGGTACACGTCAAACAACCTGAGGTCTGTCAGCCACTCGCCTGCATTTTCACGGATTACATCCAGCACCGCGCTGGCAGCAACTTCACGATCGGCCAGCAGGGCCAGGTCACGACGCACTTCAGGAAAGCGCGACAACTCGTGGAATTTAGGCATTTTTCCCGAGGCTACTTCGGCCAGGACCAGCTCGAAAACGAAGACCGGACGATCGAGACCGAGGGTTTTCGACAATTCAGGGTGGATGGCACCGATAAAGCCGACCAGACGACCTTCGCGCTCAATGCGTGCGGTTTGCCCCGGGTGCAACGCCGGGTGCTTGCCTGGCACGAAAGTGAATGCATCCAGCGCACCGGCAAAGCCCAGAACCGCTTCCACATCCGCCTTGACGTCGAAGAAGTCCACGCTATCGCGGCCTTGTGCCCAACCTTCCGGCATGCGGCTGCCGCAGACTACGCCCGCCAGCATCGGCTCTTGCTTCAGACCTTCCAGCTGGCCGACAAAACGCAGGCCGCTCTCGAACAGGCGAACACGATCCTGCTGGCGATTCAGGTTGTGCTGAAGCGCCTTGACCAGACCCGGCCACAGCGACGACCGCATGGCCGCCATATCGTTGGAAATCGGGTTAGCCAGCAACAGCGGCTCGACACCCGGATTGAACAACTCGAACTGCTTCGGATCGATGAAGCTATAAGTAATAGCCTCTTGATAACCGCGAGCCACCAGCAAACGGCGCAACTCAGGCAGCTCGCTACGAGCCTCGACCTTGGCCTGCGGCGCCAGACGTGCTTGTGGGTAGCGAACCGGCAAGCGGTTGTAACCGTACAGGCGAGCCAACTCTTCGATCAGGTCGACTTCCAGGCTGATGTCGAAACGATGGCTTGGCACTTCGACGCGCCACTGCCCCGCTCCATCGGCGGAAATTTTCAGGCCCAGGGCACCGAGCAGGCGCTCGACTTGCGGTGCGTCGATTTCCATGCCCAGCATCTGGGTGATGCGCTCGGCACGCAGGGTGATCGGGGCGATCGACGGCAGATGCTGCTCGTTGACCGTTTCGATGATCGGGCCAGCTTCGCCACCCGTGATCTCCAGCAGCAGGCCAGTGGCACGCTCCATGGCTTCACGGGCCAGTTGCCAGTCCACACCACGCTCGTAGCGGTGCGAAGCATCGGTGTGTAGGCCATAGGAGCGAGCCCTTCCAGCCACCGCGATCTGGTCGAAGAACGCACTTTCCAGGAAAACGTCGCGAGTAGCAGCGCTTACGCCACTGTGTTCGCCACCCATGACACCGGCAATCGCCAGGGCGCGGGTATGGTCGGCGATGACCAGGGTATCGCTGCGCAGAGTGACTTCCTGACCGTCGAGCAAGACTAGTTTCTCGCCCTCTTCGGCCATCCGCACACGGATGCCGCCACTGATTTCGGCGAGATCGAAAGCATGCAGTGGCTGACCCAGCTCCAGCATCACGTAGTTGGTGATGTCCACCGCTGCATCGATGCTGCGTACGTCAGCGCGACGCAGACGCTCGACCATCCACAGCGGCGTCGGCCTGGATAGGTCGACATTGCGGATGACCCGCCCCAGATAACGCGGGCAAGCCGCAGGCGCCAGCACTTCAACCGGGCGCACTTCGTCATGCGCAGGTGCGACAGAAATCACCACCGGACGGGTGACAGGCGCCGCATAAAGCGCACCGACTTCACGAGCGAGCCCCGCCAACGACAGGCAGTCACCGCGGTTCGGCGTCAGATCGACCTCGATGCTGGCGTCGTCCAACTCCAGGTACTCGCGGAAGTCCTTGCCCACCGGCGCGTCGACCGGCAGCTCCATCAGGCCGTCATTGCCCTCTCCCACCTGCAGCTCTGCCTGGGAGCACAACATGCCGTTCGACTCGACGCCACGTAGCTTGGCCTTCTTGATCTTGAAGTCGCCCGGCAATTCCGCGCCGATCATGGCGAACGGGATCTTCAGGCCCGGACGCACGTTTGGCGCACCGCACACGACCTGGAAAGTTTCCGCGCCATTGCTGACCTGGCAAACACGCAACTTGTCAGCATCGGGGTGTTGCTCGGTGCTCAGCACTTCGCCCACGACCACGCCACTGAAAACATGGCTTTTGATCTAAAGTTTTTTGACGCAGCGTCGATACGCTGGTTATACGAACCCTTGAGTTTTGATGAGGTAGAACATGAACCCGATGTTAGC